>JAYTIG010000205.1:0-1912 GCA_043731995.1 Hyphomicrobiales bacterium | reverse complement strand
CCCAGCGAAATGTCTGGCGGGCAGAAGCAGCGTGTTTCCATTGCGCGCGCATTGGCTGCCGGGCCGGAAGTGATCATCTGCGATGAAGTCACCTCCGCGCTCGACCAGATTGTGCAGGAAGAAATCCTGAGACTGTTGATGAAGCTGCAAAAGGACACCAATGTAACCTATCTCTTCATCACCCATGACATTGCCACCGTGCGTGCCATTGCCGATGAAATCGTGGTGATGCACAAGGGCAAAGTGGTGCAGCAGGGCCTCAAGAGCAAAGTGCTGAACCCGCCCTATCCGGCCTATACCGAACTGCTGCTGTCTTCCGTGCCGCAGATGGATCCAGACTGGCTGACGGGGTTGCTGACCAAGCGCAGCAAGGCAAAGGCCATCGCTTAGTCACTCGGCTGCCGCCAGTGCCTGAGTCAGGGCGGTGGCAAGCATTTCCAGATGCTCTTTGGTGCCACAAGAAATCCGGATGCAGCGGTTGAGCGGTGCAACACCGGGCATCCGCACAAAGATGCCGTTGCTTAATAAGCCATCCACCATTTTGCGCGCAAAGGCACCATCGCGGCCGCAATCCACCGCCACGAAATTCGTGGCGGAAGGAATGGGTTTAAGGCCATTCACCCTTGCAATGGCGTAAATACGTTCGCGTGCGGCCTGCACTTCGTTGATCACGTGCCTGAGCCAGGCCTGATCTTTCAAAGCCGCCAAAGCCGCAACCTGTGAAAGACGGGCCACGCCAAAGTGGTTGCGGATCTTGTCGAAGGCTTTGATCACATCGGCATGGCCGATGGCATAGCCCACACGTGCACCGGCCAGTCCATAGGCTTTTGAGAAGGTGCGAAAGCGCAACACGTTGCGGCGTGAGACGTCGAGCAGCGGGCGCGTCTCATCACTTGCGAATTCGCTATAGGCTTCGTCCAGCATCAACATTGTCTGTGGCGGCGTTTCATCCATCAGCCGCTGCACTTCGCCCGCAGGCCATACCGTGCCCATTGGGTTATCGGGATTGGCAAAATAAATCACCTTGGCCTTCTCCCGTGCGGCCAGCGCCAGCAAAGAGGCCGGGTCTTCACGGTCCTCCACATAAGGTGTTGTCACCAACCTGCCGCCAAAGCCTGTGACATGAAAATTGAAAGTCGGATAGGCCCCCAGCGATGTGGCTACGGCGACACCCTGTTCCACAAACAGCCGCACCGCATAACCGAACAACCCATCTATGCCCTCGCCCACGCAAATGTTTTCTGGGGCCACGCCGAGATGGGCCGCCAGAGCCACTTTCAAATCATGGTTTTCAGGGTCGCCATATTTCCAGCTTTCCTTTGCGGCGGCCTGTATCGCGGCGATGACGGATGAGGCCGGGCCAAAGACATTTTCATTGGCCCCAATGCGCGCCTTGATGGCGGCACCCGAACGCCGCTCCAGCGCCTCCGGGCCAACAAAGGGCACAGAGGAAGGAAGGGATTCAATGAGTGGGGTGAATTTCGGCATGCGCGGGGTTTAGAGCAGAATGAGATTTGAAGGAATCCCAGAGTCATCTCCCTCCCCCTTGTGGGGAGGGATTAAGGGTGGGGGTCGCTCCGAATTTCGCAATTGTATCATCCAAATATTTGAGACCTGAGCCACCCTCACCCCGGCCCTCCCCACAAGGGGGAGGCTGAAGACAGGATACGTCAAGAATCAAAATGCTCTAGAGCAAAACTCTCTTTGATGGAATCATGACCCCTGTTCTCCCAGCTAGCTGTTCAGATTTTATTCACAATTATATACTTGAAAAAAGTTGACCAAATGGTTAAAAATCAACCTGCTTGCAAAGTGACCTGCCATTGAAGATTTCCTCCACGTAGATTTAGAGTCCGGCCCTTAAAATGGAGGCGGACGATGAAGAGGAAGCGGTTTACGGAAGAGCAGATCA
>JAYTIG010000204.1:0-1919 GCA_043731995.1 Hyphomicrobiales bacterium | reverse complement strand
AAAATGGCCTGCTCACCGTGATGTGCGGCGGCGATGAAACGACTTACGTCAAAGCCGAACCTCTCATCATGTCTTACGCCCGCATGAGCAAACTCTTGGGCCCGGCAGGTTCCGGCCAACTCGCCAAGATGTGCAACCAGATCGCCATCGCTGGCGTGGTGCAAGGGTTGGCCGAATGCATCCAGTTCGGCATGAAGGCCGGCCTCAACATGGAAGATGTGATCGCAGTCATCTCCAAGGGCGCCGCCGGAAGTTGGCAAATGGAAAACCGGCACAAGACCATGATCGCCGGAAAATTTGATTTCGGTTTTGCCGCCGATTGGATGCGCAAGGATCTGGGCATCTGCCTCGAGGAGGCGCGCAAGAATGGTTCAACCTTGCCCGTCACCGCATTGGTTGATCAGTTCTATGGCGAAGTGCAGAAGATGGGCGGCAAAAGGTGGGATACATCGAGCTTGATTGCGCGGTTGATGAGGTAGGATTCTATGTGCACTAATAGGTTCAACCTTATCCTTCTCCCCTTGCGGGAGAAGGTGGATCGCGCCCCTTTGGCGCGAGACGGATGAGGGGTCGCTCTGCATTGTCCTGTCGGTTCGGAGCGACCCCTCACCCGCCCTGTCGGGCACCCTCTCCCGCAAGGGGAGAGGGGCGAGTTATGGAAGGCCGCCATTTGAGGCTCTTTTGTGCGTCACGCTTCCGATCTCGGCGAACAGTTCAAAGTACAGGAATCCAGCTCTGCGCCTGCGCTTCGCTCCGGCTTGGCCGGAATGACGAACCTAGGGAGTCAACTTCCGCGCCATCTCCAGCGCGAAGTAAGTCAAAATCCCATCCGCTCCCGCGCGCTTGAAGGCCAGCAGGCTTTCGGGGATCACCTTTTCACCATCGAGCCAGCCGCGCTCGATTGCGGCCATTAGCATCGCGTATTCACCACTCACTTGATAAGCAAAAGTGGGCACGCCGAATTCACGCTTCACACGGGCCACAATATCGAGATAGGGCATGCCGGGTTTTACCATCACCATGTCCGCGCCCTCGGCAATATCCAGCGCCACTTCGCGCAGGGCTTCATCGCTATTGGCCGGATCCATCTGATAGGTGCGCTTATCGCCCTTCAACATTCCGTCAGAGCCCACGGCCTCCCGGAATGGCCCGTAGAAGCCGGAGGCATATTTGGCCGAATAGGCCATGATCGAAACATCCTGCAGCTTTGCCTTGTCGAGCCCAGCGCGGATGGCGCCAATGCGCCCATCCATCATGTCTGATGGCGCTATCACATCGCAGCCCGCTTCGGCCTGAACCACGGCCTGCTTCACCAAGGCGGCAACGCTCTCATCATTCACGATCTTGCCATCGCGCATCAATCCGTCCTGACCATGAGAGGTATAGGGGTCAAGCGCCACGTCGCACATAATGCCGATCTCCGGCACTTCCTTCTTGATGGCCCGCACCGCACGGCAAACGATATTGTCGGCATTGAAAGCCTGCGTGGCCTCTTCATCGCGCAGCTTGGGATCAGTGTTGGGAAACAGTGCCAGCAGTGGAATGCCCAGCTTTGCCGCTTCCTTCGCCTGTTTCACCGCATTGTCCACAGAATGGCGCAACACGCCGGGCATGGAGGAAATGGCTTCCGCCTTGTCCTTGCCGTCGATCACGAAGATCGGCCAGATCAGGTCTGAAACTGAAAGCGTGTTCTCGCGCACCAGGTCGCGCGCCCAGGGGGCCTTGCGGTTGCGGCGCATGCGGGCGGAGGGATAGGAAGCGGCTGTGGTTTTCATGGCCACCGCAATAAACCGGGCGCGGCAATTTGGCAAACCCGCGGCCCAGACAGAATAAATTTAACTTCTGTTAGGGCTTAGGATGGCAAATTCGCATGGGGATTCGGGGTTAGTAGGGCCAATGGCAGCAATTCGATCTATCGC
>JAYTIG010000203.1:0-1922 GCA_043731995.1 Hyphomicrobiales bacterium | reverse complement strand
CCAAGAAGAACGCGCCTTGCATTATCTTCATCGACGAAATTGACGCTGTGGGCCGCCATCGTGGCGCAGGCCTGGGCGGCGGCAATGATGAACGCGAGCAGACACTGAACCAGTTGCTGGTCGAGATGGACGGCTTTGAGGCCAATGAAGGTGTGATCATTGTTGCGGCTACCAACCGCCCCGACGTGCTTGACCCGGCACTTCTGCGCCCCGGCCGTTTTGACCGCCAGATCACCGTGGGCAACCCCGATATGAAGGGCCGCGAAAAGATTCTGCTGGTGCATATGAAGAATGTTCCGTTGGCGCCAGATGTTGACCCCAAGATCATTGCGCGTGGCACACCAGGTTTTTCAGGCGCTGACCTTGCCAACCTGGTGAACGAGGCCGCCTTGCTGGCTGCACGCCGCAATAAGCGCGTCGTCACTCAAGCCGAATTTGAAGATGCCAAGGACAAAGTGTTGATGGGCCCTGAGCGCAAATCCATGGCCATGTCTGAGGAAGAAAAGACGCTCACCGCTTATCACGAAGCGGGCCACGCTTTGGTGGGCCTCAGCGTGCCTGCAGGAATTCCCGTGCACAAGGCCACCATCATTCCGCGCGGCCGTGCACTGGGCATGGTGAAATTCCTGCCCGAGGGCGACCGTTATTCCATGAAGTTCAAAGAATATACCTCGCAACTCGCTGTCGCCATGGGTGGCCGCGTGGCGGAAGAACTGACCTTTGGCAAAGAGAATATCACCTCTGGCGCTTCGGGCGACATTCAGCAGGCCACACGTTTGGCCCGCGCGATGGTGACCCAGCTTGGCTATTCGGATCATCTTGGCAAGGTGGCCTATGGCGACAATCAGGAGGAAGTGTTCCTCGGCCATTCCGTGTCTCGCACGCAAAATGTGTCTGAAGCCACCGCCCAGAAGATCGACAGCGAAGTGAAGCGCCTGGTTGATGAAGGCTATGCCACTGCACGGCGCATTCTTACCAAGCGCCGCAAGGATCTGGAAGCTTTGGCCAAGGCCTTGCTGGAATTCGAAAGCCTGTCAGGCGAAGAAGTTAAATTGATCATCGCCGGCAAGAAGCTGAAGCGCGATGATGACGACGCAGGCACGCTGGTACCCGCCAAGTCGGCGACAGTGGTGCCACGCACTTCCGCAAAGCGCCATGTCAAGCTGGAACCGCAGACGCAGAGCTGAAGCGGCGCGATGCAGACCTATCTGCGCCCACTGGGATTGGTTCACGGGCCGGATGCAAGCAGCGGCGTTGAGGCGGGCTGGGCCGCGCCTTTGGCGGGCCTCCCGCATTTGGCCTTCACCCGCGCTGAGGCCATCACCCGCGAGAATGGCAAGATCACGCGGGCCATGATGACCTTGGATGAGGCAGCGAAATTTCCGCTGTTCAAAACCATCACGGTAATGCGCCCCAACTTTGGCCCGCTGGCACTGGACCGCTGCCACATCATGGGCGTTGTGAATGTGACACCCGACAGCTTCTCCGATGGCGGCGTTCACTACCGTGCCGAAACCGCCATTTCTGAAGCCCGCAAGATGGCGGAGGAAGGTGCTTCCATTCTGGATGTGGGCGGCGAATCCACCAGGCCCGGCTCAGATGCAGTCTCCGTTGCGGAAGAACGCGCCCGCATCATGCCGGTGATTGCGGCCTTGGCGAAGGATCATGTGGTTTCCGCGGACACACGCAAAGCCGTGTTGATGAAGGAAGCGCTGGGCGCGGGTGCGGCCATCATCAACGACGTGGCCGCCCTGCAGTTTGATGCCGATGCCCCCGCCACAATTGCCGCCGCCCATGCGCCTGTCATCCTGATGCATGCGCAAGGCGAGCCCCGCACGATGCAACTGGCCCCCAAATATGATGACGTGGCGCTGGATGTTTATGACAGCCTCGCTGGCCTCATCGCCAAGGCAGAGGCCGCG
>JAYTIG010000202.1:0-5249 GCA_043731995.1 Hyphomicrobiales bacterium | reverse complement strand
TGGCCACCATCAAGAAAGCGGGCCGGGCCACAACGGATGTGGTGGCCGAACTCTTGCCGAATGTGATTCGCAATTTCCCTTGGCCGAAATCCATGCGCTGGGGCGCTGGCTCCTTGCGCTGGGTGCGCCCGCTGCATTCCATCATCTGCACTTTTGATGGCACCGTGGTGCCGCTGGAAGTCGACGGCATCAAGAGCGGCAACACCACGCGCGGCCACCGCTTTCTTTCGCCCGGCGAAATCAGCGTGAAACGCTTTGAGGATTATGACCTGTCGCTGGCCAAGCGCTATGTGATTGTGGACGAAGAGGCCCGCGTGGAGGCCATCCGCCATGACGCAAAAAACTTGGCCATGGCGCAGGGGCTGGAGCTGATCGAGGATGAAGTCCTGCTGAAGGAAGTGGCCGGGCTGGTGGAATGGCCTGTGGTGCTGATGGGCGAATTTGATGAAGCCTTCCTCAGCGTGCCGCCGGAAGTGATCATCACCACCATCAAGAACAACCAGAAATGTTTTTGCCTCAAGGGCAAGGGCGGCAAGCTGGCCAATAAATATATTCTGGTGTCGAACCAGATCGCCTCAGATGGCGGCAAGGAAATCATCCACGGCAACAACAAAGTGATCGCCGCGCGGCTGAGCGATGCCAAGTTCTTCTGGGATCAGGACCGCAAGGTGAAGCTGGAAGACCTGTTGCCGAAACTTGACAGCATCACCTTCCACGCAAAACTTGGCAGCCAGGGCGAGCGTGTGAAGCGCATCGAAGCGCTGGCTGGTGAGATTGCCAAGACGATTGGTGCCGATGTCGCCAAGGCGCAACTGGCCGCCAAACTGTGCAAGGCCGATCTGGTGACAGCCATGGTGGGCGAATTCCCCGAACTGCAAGGCCTCATGGGCCGCTACTACGCGCTGGATCAAGGTGTGGATGCCGAAGTGGCCGATGCCATCCGCGATCACTACAAACCGCAAGGGCCAAGCGATTCCATTCCGGTGAGCAAAGTCGGGCAGGCCGTGGCACTGGCGGATAAGCTCGACACGCTGGTGGGCTTCTGGTGGATTGATGAAAAGCCAACCGGTTCGAAAGATTCGTATGCGCTCAGAAGAGCCGCATTGGGGATAATTCGAATGATAATTGATGCCCGGCTCAGGCTGTCTTTCAATGTTGTGATGCCGACTATATTTGAAAAATATTTTGTTCAGGCTCGCTCAAGGCAGCAATTGCAAGCATTGAAAGAGACGACTCAAATTGAACATCAGCATAACTTCGTAAGTGCACCGCTGGCGGAACCTGTGAATTTCCAATCACAGATCGAAGACCTCCTCGCCTTCTTTGCCGATCGACTGAAGGTCTATCTCAAAGACCAAGGGGCGCGGCATGATTTGATCGACGCAGTGTTCTCGCTCGGCGGGCAGGATGATCTCTTGATGGTCACGCGCCGTGTCGAAGCCCTCTCCAAATTCCTCGATACCGATGACGGCAAGAACCTGCTGGCGGGTGTCAAGCGCGCCTCCAACATTCTGCGCATCGAAGAAAAGAAAGACAACAAAACCTATCGCGGCGATGTGAACCCCGGCCAGCTCATCAAGGGCGAGGAAAAGGCGCTGCACTCGGCCATCTCGCAAGCCTCGGCCCTCGCGCGCAAGGCGGTGGAGCAGGAAGATTTCGAAGGTGCCATGAAAGCCATCGCCAAACTGCGGGCACCCGTGGATGAATTCTTCGAAGGCGTGACCGTGAATGACAAGGACGCCACCTTCCGCGAAAACCGCCTGCGCCTGCTCAACCGCATCCGCGAAGCCACAGCAGAGGTGGCGGATTTCAGCAAGATTGAGGGATGATGTCACCGTGTGATCTTCCCCTTCTCCCCCTGCGGGAGAAGGGCGCGCGAAGCGCCGGATGCGGGGTCGCTCAGCATTATCCGGATGGGTCGGAGCGACTCCTCACCCGCCCTGTCGGGCACCCTCTCCCGCAAGGGGAGAGGGACACCAAAGGGCAGGCAATGGAACCTGATCTCGCCTTCGAACTTGCCTCCGGCCACGCCATCATTTGCGGTGTGGATGAAGCAGGCCGCGGGCCTTGGGCGGGGCCGGTGTGCGCCGCGGCTGTGATCCTCAATCAGGCCAATATCCCTGCAGGCCTCAATGATTCCAAAAAACTCACCGAGGCCACGCGCGAGGCGCTGTTCCCACTCATCATGGCCGCAGCTGATGTTGGCGTGGGCCTTGTGTCCGCAGCCGAGATTGATGAGATCAACATCTTGCAAGCCACCTATCTGGCGATGAGCCGCGCGGTGACATCCTTGCGCGCAAAACCCACACTGGCACTGATCGATGGCAACCGCGCGCCGAAACTTATCTGCGCCACACAGACGATCATTGGCGGCGATGCAAAATCCATCTCCATCGCTGCCGCCTCCATCATCGCCAAAGTGACGCGTGATAAATTGATGTGCGAACTCGACAAAACCTTTCCAGCCTATGGCTTCGCTCGCCACAAAGGCTATGGCACAGCAGCACATGCCGCTGCCTTGACGCAACATGGTCCGTGCACGGAGCATCGCAAGAGCTTCAAGCCGATCAGGGCCCTGTTGCAGCCGTAACCACAACTTAGAACCGTCATCCCGGCGCAGGCCGGGATCGGGCTTAATTCATGGGCACTGAACCTGGACAAAGCCCAACCCCCGGCCTTCGCCGGGGTGACGAAGCTTTTTGAACCTGTAGAGGTGGAGGAAACTCCCTTTGGTAAATTAACCATAACTTCACCAAACGATTCCCACAGCGACTCCGAGGACTCATAACACCCCCACGATGCGTTCAATTTTCGCCCGCGAGTATCGCGGCCTTGAACGCCATGTGTGTGGAGTTGCGTCATGGGTTTTGAGACGAAGGTCGATGTGCGGCCATTGGTTGACCAGGTGTTGATCGGCGATTGTCTGGAACAACTGAAGAAAATCCCCTCCAATTCCATTGATCTGGTTTTCGCAGACCCCCCTTACAACCTGCAGCTCGGCGGCGATTTGAAACGCCCCGACGAGAGCAAGGTTGATGCTGTCGATGATGATTGGGACAAGTTTGACAGCCTCGCCACTTATGACTCTTTCACCAAGCTCTGGCTTTCCGAATGCCGCCGCGTACTCAAACCCTACGGCGCGCTGTGGGTGATCGGCTCCTATCACAACATCTTCCGTGTGGGCGCCACGCTGCAGGATCTGGGCTTCTGGATTTTGAATGATGTGATCTGGCACAAGACCAACCCGATGCCGAATTTCCGTGGCCGCCGTTTCACCAACGCGCATGAAACTTTGATCTGGGCGAGCAAATCGCAAGAGTCGAGATACTGCTTCAACTATGAAGCCATGAAAGTGTTCAATGACGATGTGCAAATGCGCTCGGATTGGACTCTGGCCCTGTGCACAGGGGGCGAGCGCCTCAAGAACAAGGACGGCGACAAGCTGCACCCCACGCAAAAACCGGAAGCTCTGCTTCAACGCGTGCTGCTGTCGTCCACCAAGCCCGGCGATGTAGTGCTGGACCCATTCTTCGGCACCGGCACAACGGGTGCTGTAGCCCGCGCATTGGGCCGCCATTTCATCGGCATTGAGCGCGAGCAGCACTATGCCGCCGCTGCCTTGGAGCGCATCGACAATGTGGAACCGCTGACACCCGAGGCCTTGAAAACCACAACAGGCAAGCGCGCTGAGCCCCGCATTCCTTTCGGCACGCTGATCGAGCGTGGCCTCGTGAAGGCGGGCGAAAAGCTGTTCGATCACACCCAGCGCATCGCCGCCAATGTGCGCGCTGATGGCTCCATTGCGTCCAAGAATGAATCTGGCTCTATCCACAAGGTGGGTGCGCATGTGCAAGGCGCTGAAGCCTGCAACGGCTGGACTTATTGGCACATTCGCCGCGGCACCAATCTCGTGCCCATCGATTTGCTGCGCCAACAAGTGCGGCAAGAACTTGCAAATGCAGCGGCATAGAGAACCTCAACTCCGTCACCCCTGCGAAGGCAGGGGCCCAGCTTTTGACTGGGTTCTGCGCTTGAACTAAAGCTGGATTCCCGCCTTCGCGGGAATGACGAACTTTTTGAGTGTGCAAATATCTTCATGAATCCCTCAATCCCCGCCCGCAGCCAAACCGCCTTTATCTTTGATCTTGATGGAACGCTGCTTGACAGCGTTTATGAACATGTGAACGCCTGGGCGCATGCGCTTCGTGACGAAAAGATTGATGTGCCGATTTGGAAAATCCACCGCCGCATTGGCATGTCGGGCGGGCTTTTCTCTGCGGCCCTCGTGCGCGAATTGGGCCACGAAATCAGTGACGACACAAAGCAGCGCCTGCGCGACTTGCATGCCGGTTACTACAACTCCGTTTCCGCCAATGTGAAGCCACTGCCAGGCGCTGTTGAACTGCTGCAGCATCTCACCGCCATTGGCATTGCCTGGGCCATTGCCACATCCAGCCATATCAAGACGGCAGCCCCCGTGTTGGGCAAACTCGGTGTTGACCCCACCAGGAACATCGTCATCACGCGTGACCAGACGCGCTATGCCAAGCCCGACCCTGATCTCTTCCTCGTGGCCGCCGACAAGCTGAAAGTGGACATCACCACCTGCGCCGTTGTGGGCGATGCCATTTGGGACATGCTCGCCGCTGCCCGCGCCCGCGCGCTGGGCATTGGCTTTCTTTCGGGTGGCTACGGGGAACAGGAGTTGCGCGAGTCCGGCGCCTACCGCATCTTCGAAGGCCCCGCCGACATGCTGGATCATATCGATGAACTGGGTGCTCGCAAGTAACACGCCTGATTGACAGGCGCTTGCGCGCGTGTAACTTCGCCAACCAAGGGGCGCTACAAAATCAGGTGACTTATGAAGCTGCGCAGATTCCTGCTTGCTCTCCTCTTCCTCATTTCAACACTGACCCTTGCCCATGCTGATGACAGCGGATCGCGCGTTATCCTTGTGCTTGATGCCTCCGGCTCCATGCGCGCCAAGATCAACGGCAAAGCCAAGATCGACATTGCCAAGGAAGTTGTTGGCAAGATTGTTGCAGGCTGGAAGCCTGAAGACGAGCTTGGCTTGGTGGTTTATGGCCACCGCAAGAAGGGCGAATGCAGCGACATTGAAACCGTGAAAGAGCCGGGCCCTCTCAATGCCGGTGAATTCATGGCCGCCGTCAACGCCATTCAGCCCAAGGGCCAAACGCCGATGACTCAAGCGGTAAAGCAAGCCGCTGAGGCCCTGCAATATACCGAGA
>JAYTIG010000201.1:0-5249 GCA_043731995.1 Hyphomicrobiales bacterium | reverse complement strand
CTTGCCTTCTTGGCTTTCGACCTGGATTTTACTGCCTTCTTTGCTGCCTTCGCCATGAGCCCCATCCTTAAAACGATTGAAGCCTGTCTATACAGGCTTCAACTTTCACGTAAAGTGCCGGATGCGATAGATCAGCGTGACTTTTGACGAAACCGTCAAAAGTCATAAAAGCTGATCGTCATCATTATGCTGGAGCGGAATTGCTTCGCCAAAGTGGTTCCACTTTGGCGCATTCCGCTCTATCACGGCTTCTTGCTTGTGTCGCTTGCCGCGCTGGCTGTGGCACCCGGCGGGTTGCAAGCCGGAGAATTTCCCATGGCCTTGGCGTTGCAGTCAATCTTCTTGATGGACTTCTTCGCCACCTTCAGCGGTTTTGATTTGGCACTTGCCGCGATTTTCACAGGCTTGCCCTTCTTGACATCCAGCGCCTGCTTCTTGCGGTAAGCTTCCCAATCAAACAGGCCCTTGGTGTTTGCGAACTTGCCACCGGGAGAAACCAGAACCTTGCCCCCATTGTAAGATGTTCTGGCGCTTGTTGATGACCTTGGCGTGCCAAACAAGGAAGGGGACCTGCCATTCATCGCGCCCGCCTTGGCGCCGAAAAAGCCACTTCCCTCGGCTTCAGCTTCATCCACCGAAAGTGCGCGCGGCAGTGGCTTCAACACGAAGCGCTTGCCATCAGGGCTCATTTCGCCAACGGGCATGGGCTGGCCGACAGTGAAGCCAGAGCCATCCATTTGATAGATGTCATTGCGGAAAGCCACGGTTCCACCAGCCGCTGGCCAAGCCGTCAGATAGGCCACACGCAGTTGCGGCGGCGTTTGCAGCGGCACATCCAAACGTTCCAGCGTTTGCGCCATGTTGGCAATGCGATCTGGGTTATAGCCATCCTGGCCATTGAGAACCCAATTGACCAATTGCGGCATATTCTGAATGCGGATGCAGCCCGAGGAATAGAAACGGTTGTTGTAGTTGAACATCTGCTTATCCGGCGTGTCATGCAGATAGATGCCAAAGGGGCTGGAGAATTCAATCTTGGCCGTGGCCATTGCATTTTTCGGGCCCGGCTCTTCACGGAACAGCAGGTCTTCCAGTCTTACGTTCTTGAAATTGATGCTGCGCGGATCAACCTCGGTGCCATTCTGCCCGCCTTGCAGGATCTTGATATTGTTTTGCTTCAAATAATCAAAACCGCCGCTGAGCTTGGGAATGATGTCTTTTTCAACAATCGAAATCGGCGCATTCCAATATGGATTGAATTTGACTGTGGCCAAGGGCGTCATCACCACTGGCGTTGGGCGTGCCGGGCGGCCCACAATCACATTGTGGCGCTCAAACACGCGGCCACCAATTATCGCCTCAAGCTGCTGGGCCGGAATGTTGACTACGAGATAGCGGTCTCCCAAGCTTTGATCATAAGCCGCCAGGCGGGGAATGTTGGCGTTGATCGTGGCGAGGCGCTTGTCTGCTGGAACATTGAGTTCGGCAACTGTTGCTGCATCCACCTTGCCTGTAACAGCAACACCGTGGTTGCGCTGGAAACGGGCAACACCATCCTGCGTGGCGGTGGTATAGATTTCGGCGAATTGGCCTTGCGTGCCTTCAACGCGCAGATAGCCTTCGATGAAGAGGCGGCGGTTCAGAACACCAACACTTGCACTCTTGTCACCCTTCTTGAAGGTGCCATTCGGAACGGCTGGGAAACCACCTTGAGAAATGATCGACTGATATTTGGCCGCCGCAGCCTGCAAAAGCTGGTCGCTGTTGGATTGCAACATCGCCATCTGGTTTTGGCCGTCGACGATTTCGGTGGCAGTGGTGGGCGTGCCCGAAGGCGTGATTGGCGCTTCAGCTCTATTCGCGCTGCCGAACAGCGACCTGCTGGGGGAAAAAATGCTTTGCGCATGTGACGGAACGGCAAGCGAAAACGCCGCCCCCGCCAAAACCGCAACGAGTGCAACACCACTCTTGCGCAACACGCCCGATATTCCCAATCTCTTCTGCATCAATGGCCTCAACCTACAAATCGGTAATCTCACTACCAAGCCTTGGTCCGAAGGTCAAAGCATGGGGATGATCAAATTTTTGCATGACATGCTGGGGCATTCACTGGTTCCCCTGCCCCCTAGAATCATGAATCCTGCCTGATTAACAGCGCAAATTGGACAAAATTGTGCAGTGGCACATTTTGGCCACAGGAGACATACGAAACCAACTCCCGTCATTCCCGCGAAAGCGGGAATCCCTGTTTTCGCAACCAGCTCAAATCGTTGCACTTTTGGAAACGCAGATGCCCGCTTTCGCGGGCATGACGTTAATGGAAATGAACCTCTGGAACTTTTGCCTCATCCCTCAATGGCCTTGCGGTTATAGCGCCACAGGCCAAGGCCGATGCCGATGGTGGCCAGGCCGCCCAGCATGACGGACAAAGGATCAGCGCCAAAGCGTTCAAACCATTGGGTATATAGGTGGATGGCGCCAAAGGTGGCCGCTGTGTTGACCAGAAAGCGCCGGCCATTTTGCGCCGCCCAAAAACCTGCGGCCAGCAGGGCCAAGGCCCAGCCGATTACAAAGGCAAGTTGCGGGATTTGCGGGTGAAGGTAGGACTCATAGTCGCCTTCCGGCACTTTCCAGAGGTGGCCCGGAGAATCGCCCCAGAGCGAACCGATCCAGAAACCAAAATTCACCAGAATGATGCTCACGCGGGTGAAGGCCAGCGCGAGAGCCTGCTGTATGCCCGCCAAGCGCTGTACCGCAAGCCAACCTGCGAGCGCCAGCACGGCAAAGAGCAGGATGGTAATCGTCGGCTCTTGCACCACGATTTCATAACAGGCCGTCCAATAACCAGTTGATCCGCCGATGGCCGATTCCAGCGCCAGAGGAACCAATGCCGCCAGCAAGCGGCTGCCCGCAGCCCAGGCCACGCCGCCGAAAATTGCGGCCGCCAGCAGCGAGGCCAGCAAGGGATGATTGGAGAGGTAGCCCAGTGAGCCAGCCAGCACGAGCGCACCCACCACCATCCAGATCGAACCCAGCTTGCCCCACAGCGCCTGCATCTGGCTGCGCGCGCCAAAGCCTGCGGCGATAAAGGCGGCACCGAGCAGCGCGGAAAGGCCCGCCCCTTGCGTGTCGGTGAAGCCCATCGTCTGCGTGAAGGCCACCAGCCCGGCCGCCACAGCGATGGCGCCAAAGGCCAGCAGGATGTTGATGGCGGTGGAGCCGGTGTCTTTCAGCGCATGATCGCGCAGTGCTGCGGCCATTTCGGGCGTGACGATGCCCTGCTGTTGAAGTTCATCTATATCGACGAGGATTTTCATTGGCGCGCTTCCTTATCCGTGCATCTGAATAAAATGGATTGGCTTTCACTGAAACCAAAAACATCGTCACCCCGGCGCTAGCCGGGGCCGCAAAAACGCGATCAACGCCCTGTGGGGGTTCTGGCTTGCGCCGGAATGACGAAATGGAAATCAGTGCGGGAAAATGATCTTCTCACCGGGTGGCATTTCAGACCCAATTCCGGAGACTAGCCACCTCTAGCCCCTTCACCGTACGCTGTCAATCGTTATTTTCCTATTTCAGGAATTATTGGCGGAGAGGGAGGGATTCGAACCCCCGGAGGGCTTGCACCCCCTACGGTTTTCAAGACCGTCGCGATAGACCACTCTGCCACCTCTCCGCGAGATAAGGGTCTTCGAGGCGCAAATAAGCAAGGCGGCTGATTTAGGCAAGAAAAAACCCTGCGCCCGAACCAGTTGGTCCAGATGCAGGGTTGTGCCGCTCTCCTGAGTGTGTTTGACGCCGCGATCTTGTGATTACAGGCGGTAGAGAATCTGGTCGGTCCAATAACGCTCAAGGCGGGCCAGGGCCTTGTTGAGCTTGTCGAACTCGTCGGTGGAAAGGCCAACAACCTGCTCGATGGCCGAAAGCTGGCGATTATAAAGCGCATCCACACGGCTGCGGATGGCCTCGCCCTTGTCGGTGAGGCTGATGCGAACCGAACGCTTGTCAGCGCTGGAACGCTCGTGGTTCACATAGCCCTGCTCCACCAGCTTCTTGAGATTGTAGGAAACGTTGGAGCCCTGATAGTGGCCGCGGGTCTTCAGTTCGCCAGCGGTCAATTCCGAATCTGCAATATTGAACAGAAGCAAAGCCTGAACCGGGTTCACTTCCTTTTCGCCGGTGCGCTCAAAGTCATCCTTGATGACATCCAGCAAGCGGCGATGAAGACGTTCAATCAGGGTGAGGCTTTCAAGATAACGGCTCTTGATATCCTCGCGCTTGCCATCAACGACGGCGCGCTTATCCCCCACAACAAGTTGCGTGCTCATAATGAAACCTCATTTTGTCCTGTTTCAGCGCTCGGCCTCTTTTTGGGCTTTCGTCTGCTGATGGCTGAGAGATTACGCGGAGCGGTTTAAGGGGGGCTGAAGAGTCTCGGTAAATTTGTCCTTATATTTTCCGGAATTTGGACCTAATTTGATTAGAGTTGATAGGTGCTTTTGAAGCGCACTTAACCTGTCGTTGCGTGCCATGCTTAACGGCGGGTTAAGAGCAAATGGCACTTGCGGCGCGGGCTTCGGCCTGGTGCAAAACGGCTGATACTTCGGCCGCAGTATGGCTGGCCATCACACGGCCATGTTCGGCCACAACGGCCTGATAAGTGCGCCCGAGGTTTCCGCCACCGCAGCGACGAACCGTATAATAGGTTTGGGTCAGCCGTTCATAAGTGCCGAGGCCCAGCGAAGCTGACTTGGCTTGAAGTGGCTTGGCCGCGGCGATCCGCGCTGGATTTTTGACCTTTGGGAGCTTGGCGACAGGCGTTGCCATTGATAGGCTGGTGTCAGTCTTCTTGCCGTTCTCCCCCAATGGCGAAGCGGCGTCCATCTGGGCTTGGGTTGCGGGCAAAGACTTGGCATCGGCCGCCTGTGGTGCCGGGCTGGCCGCAAGCTTTGCCGTCTTCCTATTTTCTCCTCCGGCCTGCATGGCGACGGCCAGGATTTGTTGCACGGTATCCTTTTCGGGGACGCTGCAATCGGCGGCTTGTCCGGCATCATGGCCACGCTTCATGGTGGCCTTGGTAGCCTCCATGGTTTCACGGTTGGCCAGGGCCAATTCGGCGCGGGCGGTGAATTTGGAAAGCTTGTCCTTGCCCCTGGCATCAAGGAAATTACACTTGGCATCCACTGATTGGGCGCGTGCCAGCAATTCGGCACCCTGTTCTGCGGGGATGCCTGCGGCCAAAGCTGCCA
>JAYTIG010000200.1:0-5266 GCA_043731995.1 Hyphomicrobiales bacterium | reverse complement strand
AGTTGGTCACCGCTGAAATGAAAGGCGGTGATGAGGGGCAAGTCCTCAACACCATGGCGGCGGAGTTCCCCTCTGTTACCTCCATTCGTGTGAAGGATGCACTGCAGACGGTTGGCGATCTGCTCACAAAAATGCTGGCTGCGGTGCGCGGGGCCAATGTCATTGCCTTGCTCACTGGTGTTTTGGTTCTGGCGGGGGCGCTGGCGGCGGGCTTATCGGCGCGAAGTTATGAAGCCGTTGTGCTTAAAACCTATGGGGCCACGCGCGGGCAGCTGCTTTCAGCCTTTATGATCGAATATGGCCTTCTGGGATTGGTTTCGGCCGTGTTCGGCGTGCTGGTGGGCGGATTGGCGAGCTGGTTTCTTGCGCGCTATGCGCTGGATATGCCCTTCCAGTTTTCGCTTTCCACCGCGCTGGCGACGGCACTTCTGGCCATGGTGATCACCATTGGTGCGGGTCTGGTGGTGACATTGCGGGCCCTTTCGGCCAAGCCTTCCTTCTATCTCAGGAATGAGTAAAAGGAACTTCATGGTCGTTCTCAACCGCATCTACACCAGAACCGGAGACACGGGCGAAACGGCATTGGGCTCTGGTGAGCGCGTGTCGAAAGCCAATCTTCGCATAGCTGCCTATGGCACGGTTGATGAAACCAATGCCACAGTTGGTGTGGCGCGGTTACATACTGGCGTATTGCCGGAGCTGGATGCCATGCTGGCGCGCATCCACAATGAGCTGTTTGATCTAGGGGCCGATCTTTGCGTGCCGGACCGTGGCCAAAAGCTGGACTATGAACCGCTGCGCATCCTGCCCAAGCAATATGAGCGGCTGGAGACCGAGATTGACGCACTCAATGCGGCGCTTTCTCCGTTGCGATCTTTTGTCTTGCCGGGCGGACATGCTGGTGCGGCGCAGCTTCATGTCTGCCGTACTGTGTGTCGCCGTGCCGAAAGGCTGATTGTTGAATTGGCGGCCCTGCCGGATGAACCGGTGAGCGAAGGCGCCATTGCCTATATCAACCGGCTCTCTGATTTCTTCTTTGTGGCCAGCCGCTATGTCAACGCCAAGCTCGCGCAAGGGGATGTGCTCTGGGTGCCGGGGAAGACGCGCTGAATGTGGAATGCGGCACTTGCTGGTTTCGCTCTTGGAGGTGGCCTGATTGTCGCCATTGGAGCGCAGAATGCCTTTGTGATTCGCCAAGGTGTTCTCAATCAATATGTCTTCTGGGTCTGCCTGTTTTGCTCACTGTCTGATGCGGTGTTGATCTGGGGCGGCACTTACGGGCTTGCTGCCGTGCTGGCGGTGTTTCCATCACTTGTCACCATCATGCGTTACGGTGGTGCTGCATTCCTTGTCTGGTATGGCATCAAGGCTTTGCGTCGCGCGCTGCATCCTGTTGCCATGGGTGACAGTGCGCAGGATACGCGAAGCCTGCAATCCGCACTGGCCATGTGCGCGGCATTTACCTGGCTCAATCCGCATGTCTATCTCGACACGGTGGCCCTTGTGGGTTCCATTGCGAATGCCCGGCCTGCCGGTGAACAAGCACCCTTTGCGCTGGGGGCATCACTTGCTTCTTTCGCCTGGTTTTTTGGCATCGGCTATGGCGCCAAAGCGTTGCGTGAACCTTTATCGCGCCCGCAGGTTTGGCGCGGGATTGACTTTGCCATCGCGGCGATCATGCTCTGGCTTGCAATCAAGCTGCTTCTGGGCTTTTGATGTTTGTTCCCATCCATGACGACACGCCATTAAAAGTGATCCGCTTTCAATGGGTGACTCTAGCCATCATGGTGGTGAATTGTCTGGCCTTCTTGTGGGATCAATTTTTCGCCAGTGACGTGCAGCATAATCTGGCGCTGACAACTTTCGGCCTAACGCCACAGGATTTTATCGCAGCTTTGCGCAGCGCTGGCCCTCATGGCATTGCACTGGAAGCCCTAAGCCTTGTCAGTTCCCTCTTCCTCCATGCAAGTTGGTTGCATCTCATCGGCAATCTGGCCTTTCTTTTGGTCTTTGCGGATAATGTGGAAGATGCCTTTGGGCATTTGGGCTTTGCTTTTTTCTTTGTGCTTTGTGGCATTGGCGGAGGTCTCATGCATGTGGCCGTAATGCCGGATTCCGACGCGCCGCTCATTGGCGCTTCCAGTGCTGTTGCGGGCGTGTTGGGTTCATATCTGGTGTTATTCCCCAAAGCGCGAGTCTGGATGCTGCTCTTTGTCCCGGTTCCGCTTTCGGCTTTCTGGGCCCTGTTTGGCTGGCTTGCCTTCCAGCTTTTCAATATCTTTTGGGCCACACCCGGCTCCAATGTGGCGCTTTGGTCGCATGTGGGTGGGTTTGCCACGGGTTTTGCCCTCACATTGCTGCTGCGGGGGCAAATTTCACTCAACACCAGAGGTCGGATTTGACTGGCTGACGCCGCCTGGCGAATTGACTCCAGCCCCCGGCGCCGCCTAAACAGCCCGCAATCTCAAGAGGTGCCGTATGAAAGTACTCGTCGCTGTAAAGCGCGTTGTTGATTACAATGTGAAAATCCGGGTCAAGGCCGATGGTTCAGGCGTTGAACTGGCCAACGTCAAAATGTCGATGAACCCGTTTGACGAAATTGGCGTGGAAGAAGCCATTCGGTTGAGAGAATCGGGCAAGGCCACTGAAGTTGTGGTTGTTTCCATCGGCCCAGCCCAAGCCCAGGAAACCCTGCGCACGGCATTGGCCATGGGGGCTGACCGCGCCATTCTGGTGAAGCATGACGAGATCGTGGAGCCGCTGGGTGTCGCCAAGATCTTGAAGGGTGTCGTTGAGGCTGAAAAGCCGGAGATTGTGATCCTTGGCAAACAGGCCATCGACGATGACTGCAACCAGACGGGCCAGATGCTCTCCGCCCTCTTGGGCTGGGCGCAGGCCACGGCATGCTCGAAGCTGGAGCCCGGCGTTGGCGAAGCCACGATTACCCGCGAAATTGATGGCGGTTTGCAAACGCTGAAAGTGAAGATGCCGCTGATCGTGACAACTGACCTGCGCCTCAACCAACCACGCTATGCCTCTTTGCCCAATATCATGAAGGCCAAAAAGAAGCCGTTGGAAGAAAAGACGCCGGCTGACTATGGCGCGGATGTGAAGCCCCGCCTCAAGGTGATCAAGACGGAAGACCCGCCCAAGCGTGCTGCTGGTGTGAAGGTGGCTTCGGTTGCTGAACTTGTGTCCAAACTCAAAGCCGCAGGAGCAATCTGATGGCCGTTCTTCTTATCGCTGAACATGACAATGCCTCCTTGAAAGATGCCACACACAAGGCACTTTCTGCCGCCGCCAAAATGGGCGCAGACGTGCATGTGCTGGTGGCTGGTCACAAGGCCGAAGGTGCGGCCAAGGCAGCTGCCAAACTCGCTGGTGTGATAAAAGTGCTGCATGTGGAAAGTGCTGATCTCGAACGCCCATTGGCTGAACCCATGGCTGCCAATATCGTGGCGCTGGCGCCGGGCTATGAACACATCGTTGCGCCAGCCACCACCAACGGCAAAAACTATATGCCCCGTGTGGCGGCATTGCTCGATGTGATGCAGATTTCGGATATTTCGGAAGTGAAGTCTACAGACACGTTCGTGCGTCTCATCTATGCAGGAAATGCCGTGCAGACGGTGCAGAGCATGGATGCCAAGAAGGTCATTACCGTGCGCACCGCATCTTTCCCTGCTGCAGGTGAGGGCGGCAATGCGGCCATTGAGTCGGTGAAGGCTGTGGCTGATCCGGGTCTTTCCACTTACGTCTCCGAGAATCTTTCGAAGTCTGACCGGCCTGAACTCACCTCGGCCAAGATTATCGTCTCGGGTGGCCGAGGCATGCAGTCTGGCGAAAACTTCAAACTGCTTGAAGCCGTGGCCAAGAAGCTCAATGCCGCGGTGGGCGCTTCGCGCGCTGCGGTGGACGCTGGTTATGTGCCCAATGACTATCAAGTGGGCCAGACTGGCAAGGTGGTGGCCCCTGATCTCTACATCGCAGTTGGCATCTCCGGTGCCATCCAGCATCTCGCGGGCATGAAGGATTCCAAGATTATCGTGGCCATCAACAAGGATGACGAAGCCCCCATCTTCCAGGTGGCGGATTACGGCCTAGTAGCAGATCTTTTCACGGCCGTGCCGGAGCTTGAAAAGGCGCTTTAACCGTCCTTTTCGCAGGTGCGAAATAAACTTGAAGTGCGGGGCGGAGCGTAATAGCTTCGCCCATCTTATTTCAGGATTTGATGAATGGCGATTGCGAAAATAGGTGTGGTTGGTGCCGGGCAAATAGGTTCTGGCATCGCCCAGGTTTGTGCTGCTGCAGGCTATGAGGTGCGTCTGAATGATACCTCGCCAGACCGGATTCAAGACGGAATTCTGTCTATCGCCAAGAATTTTGATCGCCGCATCAAATCCGGCAAATCAACAGAAGAAGGCAAATCCGCAGCACTTTCCAAGATTTTGGCTGCGCCAGATTTTTCGGCCTTCAATCATTGCGATCTGGTGATTGAAGCCGCATCCGAAAAGGAAGCTGTCAAGAAGGCCATTTTTGAAAGCCTGGCTCCGCATTTGAAGCCGGATTGCATTTTGGGCACCAGCACGTCATCGCTTTCGATCACACGGCTGGCCGCCGCATCGGACCGGCCAGACAAGTTCATGGGCATTCACTTCATGAATCCCGTTCCCGTGATGGAGCTTGTCGAACTTATCCGCGGCATCGCCACCAATGAAGTTGTGTTTAAAACAGTTCAGGCCTTTGTGGGCACCTTGGGCAAAACGATGGCTGTTTCGGAGGATTTCCCGGCCTTCATCGTCAATCGCATCCTGCTTCCCATGATCAATGAGGCGATCTACACGCTCTATGAAGGCGTTGGCAGCGTGGAAGCCATCGACAAGGCGATGAAGCTTGGCGCGCATCACCCCATGGGGCCGCTGGAGCTCGCTGATTTCATTGGGCTGGATACCTGCTTGTCCATTATGCAAGTTCTTCATGACGGCCTCTCGGACTCCAAATACCGGCCCTGCCCACTTCTGGTGAAATATGTTGAAGCTGGCTGGCTGGGCCGCAAGGTCAAGCGGGGCTTCTATGATTATTCCGGCGAAACACCAGTGCCGACGCGTTAAGCTTGATACTCTAGCTTTTCACCCCCAATTTCCCATATAGAGGCGCCATGAGCCTCCCTTTCCGCAAGATGAATGGCCTGGGCAATGATTTCGTGGTGCTTGATGCGCGCGAAAGGCCCATTGCCATTTCTGAATCTCAAGCCCGCGCCATTGCA
>JAYTIG010000199.1:0-13463 GCA_043731995.1 Hyphomicrobiales bacterium | reverse complement strand
TAGAGTGGATAGGTAGGTTGGCAAGAATGTTAGAGGTGATTTTGTTGGGAATTAAGGCCGCTTTATTGCGTTTGTAGGCTAAGCGAGTTTGGAGCATTCCCGGGCGATTTGATTGATGAGCGCGGAATCGACGCGGATCATTATCCAGTCATGGCAACAATGTTTGACTTAGTGTCGCTCTTTTTGCCTGTCCAAATAGTCGGCCCACCATTGCGCCATGCGCATGCACTCTGAAACAAGTTCCCCGTCCGAACAGTAGCTGTGAATCTTGTTGGGACACTAGCGTTTTAGAGGCAGCACTTTCGCCATCGGCTTGCTTTCACAAAGCGCCTGCCATGCTTCCATGAGCTTGCGGCGCTTCTCAAACAAATCACCGCGCCGATATGCAGCCTCAGCCTTGTCAAAACTCGAACTATGGCCGCCAAACACAATAGGAGAGGCGCACAGCGCGATTTGCAGGTTTCTGAAATTTCCTTCAGCCTCAAGACCGAAATGGCGCTGTGGCGTCATTTGTAGCGCTTGGCGGATCAAAAGGCGCTTTTGACAAAGCCATTCCAATCTGGTCAGCCTTGTCAAAGCGTAAGCAAAGAAGGCTGGGGAATGACCATCAACATCGCCGGATATTTTTCAGAAATCCAAAAAATCCACGCCAGCGGCAAGGCCACGGAACATTCTTACCGCCCCGCGCTTGAAAAGCTGTTCAACTCCATCGCTGACGGTGTGACTTGCATCAACGAACCCGTAGGCATGACCCGCGTGGGCCGCCCGGACTTTGTGTTCACTCGCTCGGCGGGCATAGGTGCTGACATCACCGTGGGCCATTGCGAGGCGAAAGACATAGGCATCAGCCTTGCGCCAAAGTCAATGAATGAAGTTAACAGAGCGCAGTACGACCGCTATGTGAAAGCCCTGCCCAATTTGATTTACACCAATGGGCTGGATTTCCGTTTCTACAAAAAGGGTGAACTAGCGCGGGAAATTTCCATCGGCGAACCGCTGATGGGCTTACAGACCAGGCCTGATCAATTCGCCGTCCTTGCCAATCAACTCACCGACTTCGCCAGCGAAAAGCTGCAAACCATCACATCTGCCGAAAGACTGGCGGAAATGATGGCGGGCAAAGCCTCGCTCATAAAAGACATCCTCGGCAATGCCCTCAAGGAAGACAAAGACCTGAACACAGAACTGACAGGCCAATACATCTCCTTCCGTGATCAGTTGATCCATGACCTCACACCAGAAGACTTTTCCGATCTCTACGCCGAGACGATTGCTTACGGCATGTTCGCCGCCCGTCTGCATGATGAAACGCTGCAAGACTTCTCGCGCGAGGAGGCTTTGACGCTTCTGCCCAAATCCAACCCTTTCTTGCGCAACTTGTTTGGTTATGTGGCGGGGCCAACATTGGATGAGCGCATCAAGCGCCCGATTGATGAACTAGCTGAAATTTTCCAGGCCACAGATTTGAGCAAGTTGTTCGAGGACTTTGGAAAGTTCACCCAGCGCAATGATCCCTTCATCCATCTCTATGAAACCTTCCTAGCGGAATATAACCCCGCCAAGCGCAAGGCGCGCGGCGTGTGGTACACGCCCGAGCCAGTGGTGAACTTCATCGTTCGGGCCGTGGATGATGTTTTGAAATCTGAATTTGGCTTGCCGTTGGGGCTGGCTGACACTTCCAAGGTGACAGTGAATTGGGACACTGGCCAAACCCGCACTACAAAAACCGGCAAGGCCGAGCCTGTCACCATCAAGAAAGAAGTGCACCGTGTGCAAATTCTTGATCCCGCCGCAGGCACAGGTACTTTTCTGGCTGAGGTGATAAAGCAGATTGCGCCCAAGGTGAAAGACGTGGCGGAGGGTCAATGGTCCACCTATGTTAAAAAGGAATTGATCCCGCGCCTGCATGGGTTCGAACTGCTGATGGCATCCTACGCCATGTGCCACATGAAGCTGGACATGATGTTGACGGAGATGGGCTACAAGCCGACAGGCAACCCTCCGCGCCTCGGAGTTTATCTCACCAACTCATTGGAAGAGGGAGAGCGGGCCAACCAGACATTGCCATTCGCCCAATGGCTTTCCAACGAAGCCAAAGAGGCCAACACGATTAAGCGTGACATGCCGATAATGTGCGTAATTGGCAATCCGCCGTATTCGGGGCATTCGTCAAATAGAGGTGAATGGATCAACCAATTGATCGAAACCTACAAGCAAAGTCCCGACTTGAAAAAGCCGGCACAAGGCAAATGGTTGTCTGATGATTATGTAAAATTCATTAGATTTGCTCAATACCTCATAGAAAAAAATGGCGAGGGTGTGCTTGGGTTTATTACCAATCACAGCTACATCACCAATCCGACCTTTAAAGACATGAGGCAGAGTCTATCCACCGCATTCGATGTAATTTATGTTTGCGATCTGCACGGAAATGCCAAAAAGGTAGAAATATCCCCAGACGGCACACCTGATAAAAATGTCTTTGACATCATGCAAGGTGTGGCGATCATTGTGGCTGCGAAAAGGAAGGCCTCCAATTTGCTTATCAACGAAGCCACAGCCAAATCCATCCATCACTTCGACCTGTGGGGAGATCGGAAATCGAAATATGATCAACTTTGGAAATCCAAAATCGGCAGCATGAATTGGGAACAAGCTGTTTGCGAGGCACCGAACTTTCACTTTCAAAAAACAGATGCCAAGAGGTTGGCAAAATATGAAAATCTTTTCCAACTGAGAGATCTATTTTCACCATATGGAGATCCTGCACCGGCAGGAGTTTCTACTCAGGATCAATTTGCAATTTCGTGGTCAAGTTCGGAAGTTCGCGAAAAAGTTGAGTCGCTGATAGCTTCAAACGACGAAATGCAAGCTCGCCAACTCTACAGATTATGTTCGCAGGACCAATGGAACTATGACCGAGCAAAAAAGGCGCTTTCCAACGGAAACTGGATTTCGAACATTGTACCGATAAACTACAGGCAATTCGACATCCGCTTCACCGTGTATGATCAGAATGTTTTTGTTCATCGGCGCGAACGCGTTAGCCGACATTTTATGGGGCAAACAAACCTCGGTCTTGTAACGTGCCGACAGAGCGCCGTTGACGGTTGGAACCATGCGTTCATTACAAGTCAGTTTTCAGATGATTGCTATTTGTCAAACCGCACAAAAGAACGCGGCTATGTCTTTCCTCTCTATCTCTATCCTGACGAACAAGATCTCGACCAAAGCCGTCGCGTCAATTTTGATTCTAAAATACGCAGGGAGATCGAGGACAAAGCTGCAGACAAAGCCCGCGGCAAGCCGGATGAAGTGGCGATCTTTGATTACATCTATGGAGTTTTGCATTGCCCGGCCTACCGCGAGACTTACAAAGAGTTTCTGAAAATTGATTTCCCGCGCGTGCCTTATCCTCCATCGCCTCATGTGTTCTGGGATGTTTCAGCCAAGGGCACGCAGCTTCGCAAATTGCACCTGATGGAAGATGCCGCCGTTGGCGCAACGCCTTACAAATTCATCGGCCATGGCGACTCAGTTGTCGGCAAGGTTTCATATGAAGGCGGTCTTGTGCACATCAATGACACGCAAGGGTTCGAAGATGTGCCGGAAATTGCGTGGAACTTCCACATCGGTGGCTATCAGCCCGCGCAGAAGTGGCTGAAAGACCGCAAGACCCGCGTCCTGTCATTTGATGACATCCAGCATTATCAGAAAATCATCAAAATCCTCTCCGAGACAGATAGGATCATGAAAACCATCACTCTGCCAATTTGAAGTTTGCAGAAATGCAGGGCTTAGGCGTTAAAGTGTTTGCTGCCAGATCATACCGGAGATCATCAAGAGCATATATTTGGGAATCTCATGCGAAATCTGCATTCGTTGTGAGCAGGTGGTGAGCAGACGCCATCGCGCAGCAAGCTAGCAAACGAATATCATAATAAGTTATTGAATTGTTTGTTTTTATTGGCGCACCCGACAGGATTCGAACCTGTGACCTCTGCCTTCGGAGGGCAGCGCTCTGATCCAGCTGAGCTACGGGTGCATTAACCAGCCCGCTATAGCGTAAGACCCAGTGGAGCGCAATTTGCTAGTTTAGGCTCAGGCACAACGGCGTGCCAAAACGGGACAGGCGACAATGGAACAGGCCAAAAACAGGGTTGGCTGGGTGGACTATGCCAAGGGCATTTGTATCATCCTTGTGGTAGCCATGCATTCCACCCTGGGCGTGGAAAAGGCTGCGGGCAGCCTGTCTGCGCTTCACGGTTTTATTGACTGGGCGCGGCCATTCCGGATGCCTGACTTCTTTTTGATTTCCGGCTTGTTTCTGGCCAGCCGGATTGACCGCCCCTGGCGCGCCTATCTCGACACCAAATTCATCCACTTCGCCTATTTCTATGTGCTCTGGATGACGATCCAATTCCTCACCAAGGGCTATGGCATTTACCAAGACGGAGGTATGCATGCATTGGCAAACCAATACGCATTGGGCTTTGTAGAGCCCTATGGCACGTTGTGGTTCATCTACATGCTGGCTGTGTTCTTTGTGGTGGTGAAACTGGCAAAACCCATTCCACCACTGTTGATCTTCGCTTGTGCCGCCGCACTCGAAATTGCCACCAAGACGGGCGCGATTGAAAGTGGCCACACACTGATTGATGAGTTTGCCGCGCGCTTTGTCTATTTTTACGCGGGCTATTGGATGGCGACGCATGTCTTCAGCTTTGCCGAACGCGTCAGCCGTAACCGGCCAGTTACCATTGCCGCGGGCCTTGGCATGTGGGCGGCGTTTAATTTCCTGACGGTGCACTTTGGCTATGCGGCCCTTCCGGGCGTCAGCCTGCCGCTTGGCTTTATTGGGGCAGGCGCAGTGATCTCCACCGGCGTGCTGCTTTCCAAATTCAAATTCGCCAACTGGTTGCGCTATTGCGGTGAGAACTCCATCGTCATCTATCTTGCGTTCTTCCTGTTTATGGCCGGAACGCGCAGCCTTCTGTTCCGCTTCGCGCCAAATCTGGATCTTGCGGTCATCGCCGGGCTGACCACGCTGGCTGGCGTTACGGGGCCAGTGCTCTTGTTCTGGGCCACGCGCGGAACCTGGGCTTCCTTCCTGTTCAAGCGCCCGCAATGGGCAAGGCTGGCGGACGGCGCGCGCGGATGGCATAGTGCGGCCCATGTCGGAAAATCTGCACAAGCCCTCAAAACTCAAGCGCGGTGATCATCTCTACCTGATCGATGGATCAGGCTTCATTTTCCGCGCCTATTTTCAATCCGCCAATCAAGACCCGAAATACAACAAGCGGTCTGATGGCCTGCCTGTGGGTGCCGTGCGCCTCTATTGCAACATGATATGGGGCATCCTGAAGGGCAAGAAAGATGTGCCCAAACCCAGCCACATCGCAGTGATTTTTGACACCTCGTCAAAATCCTTCCGCAATGAGTTCTTCCCTGAATACAAGGCCCACAGGCCAGACCCGCCCGCCGACATGCGCCCGCAATTCAGCTTGATCCGCCAGGCGACGCGCGCGTTCAATCTGCCTTCTGTCGAGATGGAAAACTACGAGGCAGATGATCTGATCGCCACTTATGCGCGGCAAGCGGTTGAGGCTGGGGCCACTGTTCGCATCATCACATCCGATAAAGACATGATGCAATTGATCAAGCCCGGCATTGAAATTTTCGATCCCGGCAAGGAAAAAGTCATCAGTGATGCTGAAGTGCTGGAAAAATTTGGCGTGACACCGGACAAAGTGATTGATGTGCAATCGCTAGCTGGAGACAGTGTGGACAATGTGCCAGGCGTTCCGGGCATAGGCGTGAAAACCGGTGCTGAACTCATCAACACCTATGGCGATCTTGAAACGCTTCTGGCCAAGGCAGGTGAGATCAAGCAACAGAAGCGCCGCGAGAACCTCATCAACTTTGCCGATCAGGCACGCGTCTCCAAGCGGCTGGTGACGTTGGACCAGAATGTGCCGATTAAAGATCACATTGATAGCTTTGCGGTTGAAGCGCCGCGGGCCGCGCAGGTGATTGGCTTTTTGAAAGCGTTGGAATTCACCACCATCACCAAAACCATTGCCACAGCGCTGGAAGCCGACATGAGTGCCATAGATCCCACGCCTGTCGAGGTTACTTTTTGGCCGCCGGAAGGCGAGGTGGCCGCAGCGCCAACTGAACCACCCAAGTCCCTGATGGCGGAAATGTATTCTTGTAACCGAGAGGTAAAGTCAGGTGCCGGAGATGAAGATGTGGCCGCGAGGCTGCGCGCCATTCCCGTCGTCCACACCGACTATGAAACGGTGACGACGGAAGCGGCACTGGATAAGTGGATTGCAGCAGGCTTTGCACAGGGTTTCGTTTGCGTGGATACGGAAACGGATTCACTTGATGCGATGCAGGCCAATATCGTGGGCGCTTCACTGGCCACAGAGCCGGGCAAAGCCTGCTATATTCCCTTGCGCCACCAAGGGCAGGGCGATGGCCTTTTTGCGGCAGGGCTTCACACTGGCCAGATTGATTTCAACAAGGCCATGGCAAAGTTGAAGCCCCTGTTTGAAGCCCCACACATCCTCAAAATCGGCCAGAATTTGAAATATGACATGCTGGCTCTCAAGCAACTCGGCATCGATGTGGCGCCAATCGATGATACGATGCTGCTCTCCTATGTGATTGAGTCTGGCGATGTTGGCCATGGCATGGATGAATTGTCGGAACGCCACCTGGGCCACAAACCCATCTCGTTCAAAGATGTTGCAGGTAGCGGCAAGTCTGCCATCACCTTTGACCGTGTGGCGATCGACCGCGCCACCCATTACGCAGCGGAAGATGCAGACATCACGCTGCGTCTTTGGCACTTGTTCAGGCACAAATTGCAACAGATGCACAAAGTGACAGTCTATGAAACGCTGGAGCGGCCGCTCGTGCCGGTGCTGATGGAAATGGAAAACGCTGGCATCACCGTTGATCGCGCTGTGCTGGCCAAACTCTCTTCCGAATTCGGCACAAAGCAGCAAGCCATGGAAGAAGAGATTTACAAATTGGCGGGCCAGCCCTTCAACATCGGATCGCCAAAGCAGCTGGGTGACATTCTCTTCGGCAAGATGGGCCTGCCCGGCGGCAAGAAAACCGCCACGGGGGCGTGGAGCACCGATGCCAGCACTCTGGAAGATCTGGCGGACGAAGGCATTGAGTTGGCCAGGCGCATTCTGGAATGGCGGCAATTGGCCAAGCTGCGCTCCACCTACACCGAGGCCTTGCCTGAATTCATCAATCCCAAAACGGGTCGTGTGCACACGTCCTATGCCATGGCCTCAACCTCCACGGGCCGTCTGTCATCGACGGATCCGAATTTGCAGAATATCCCGGTTCGCACCGACGATGGCCGCCGCATCCGCACGGCCTTTGTGGCAGCGCCCGGCAACAAGCTGATCAGCGCAGATTATTCGCAGATTGAGCTGCGCGTATTGGCCCATGTGGCCGATATTCCCCAGCTCAAGAAAGCTTTTGCGGATGGATTGGACATTCATGCGATGACGGCCAGCGAAATGTTCGGTGTGCCAATCGAAGGCATGGAATCATCAGTGCGCCGCCGCGCCAAGGCCATCAACTTCGGCATCATCTATGGAATTTCGGCCTTTGGCTTGGCCAATCAGCTGAGCATCAGCCGCGAAGAGGCTGGCGAATATATCCGCACCTATTTCAAGCGCTTCCCGGGCATCAGGGATTATATGGATGTGACCAAGGCCCATGCGCGCGAGAAGGGCTATGTGGAAACCATCTTTGGCCGCCGCATGCATTTTCCGCGCATCAATTCACCTAACCCTTCCGAGAAGGCATTTCTGGAACGTGCCTCGATCAACGCGCCCATCCAGGGTTCTGCCGCTGATATCATCCGCCGCGCCATGGTCCGCATGATGCCCGCAATTGAGAAGGCTGGGCTGAAGGCCAAGATGCTGCTGCAAGTGCATGACGAATTGATTTTCGAATGCCCAGAGGCGGAAGCGCCTGCCACCTGCGAAATTGTCAGAAAAGTAATGATCTCTGCTCCTGAGCCTGCGCTTAAAATGGCTGTGCCCCTGCAAGTGGATGCGAGGGCCGCGAACAATTGGGACGAGGCACACTGAACATGAATATATTGGTTATCGAGGATGATAAATCGACATCTGATCATCTTCGTCAAGGCTTGGCCAATAATGGTCATCATGTGGAATTCGCCGCCGATGGCAAGCTTGGCCTGATCAAGGCCAAGGCGGGCAGCTTTGAGGTTTTGGTTGTGGACCGCATGTTGCCTGAGCTCGATGGCCTTTCTATTGTGAAGGCCCTGCGGGATGCGGGAAATCATACCCCCATCCTGCTGCTCACCACCATGAGCGGCCTTGATGATCGTGTGGAAGGGCTGGAGGCTGGCGCTGATGACTATCTGGTCAAGCCCTTCGCCATGCCAGAACTTCTGGCGC
The DNA here is from genome assembly GCA_043731995.1 of Hyphomicrobiales bacterium. Taxonomy (GTDB): domain Bacteria; phylum Pseudomonadota; class Alphaproteobacteria; order Rhizobiales; family Aestuariivirgaceae; genus Aestuariivirga. Next base: position 5,004 of record JAYTIG010000199.1, on the reverse strand, counting down.
GCCTCAATGCCTTGAGTCGTAGGCCGGCTAACAATGTGCAGACTGTATTGCGGGTGGGCGGGCTGGAGCTTGACCTTTTGAAGCGCGAAGTGCAGCGTGACAGCAATGCGGTGGATTTGCAGCCACAGGAATTCAAGCTGCTCGAATACTTGATGCGTTCGGATGGCCGCATTGTGACCAAGACCATGCTTCTGGAACACGTCTGGGGCTTTCATTTTGACCCGCAGACCACGGTTGTTGAAACCCACATGAGCCGCCTGCGCGCCAAATTGGACAGGGGCCATGCCAAGTCCATGATCATCACCCAGCGCGGCGTGGGCTACCGCCTTGTTGGTTAGCCGCCGCCTCTTCAACACCATCAGCTTCCGTTTGGCCGCACTTTGCGCATTGCTGTTTGCGCTGATCTTGTCCGTGTTGCTGGTGTTCAACTACTGGGCCACCAATCACGCACTGGAAGACCAGTTGCGTTCGCGCGTGATGGAAGATTTCAATACCTTTGCCGAGGAAGTGGGTGGCGAAAACGGCGATGAGCTGGTGAAGGAATTCGATGAGCGCCTCACACGCAGCCCAGCCCCCGGCAGTTTTTTCTATCTGTCGGATGACAAGGGCAGCAAGCTGGCTGGAAATCTTGATCACGTCCCTGTGGTTGCCGGATGGCAGAAACTGCCCGCAACAGCGGCGGGCCGGCATGAGTTTGAACATGCACATGAAATCTGGGGCGCGGGCAAGACACTGCCCAATGGCCTTTTCATCTTCGTGGGGCAGGATGCTTTCCGGGTGATCGTTGCGCAGAACACATTGATCATGTCTTATCTTTGGTCAGGCCTGATTGCAGGCCTTGCTGCTTTGGCCGCAGGCGTCCTTTTGAGTCGCGGATTTCTGCACCGCATTGACGCCATCAATCAGACCAGCCTTGCCATCATGCAGGGCAATCTCAGAAAGCGCATTCCCACCCGCGGAACATCAGATGAGGTGGACCGCCTTTCGGGAAATCTCAACCGCTTGTTTGACAACAATCAGGCGCTTCTCGACAGCCTGCGGCAAGTGACGGTGAATATTGCCCATGACTTGCGCACACCTTTGAGCCGCTTGCGCAACCGCCTTGAGGAGGCGCGCGATGCAAGCCGCATTCCCGTTCGCCTGCGTGAGCAATTGGATGGCGCGATTGCGGAATCAGATCAATTGCTGGCCACCTTCTCCGCATTGCTTCGCATTGCGCAGATTGAATCTGGTTCACGCAAGAAGGCCTTCGCCAAGGTCAATCTCTCTGAACTGGGTGAGCGTGTCTTCGCAATCTATCAGGCTGTTGCGGAGGATGAAGGCAAGAAGCTGTCCGCAGACATTACACCGGACATTTCCTGTCTCGGCGACGGGGAGCTTCTCCTTCAGCTCTGTGTCAACCTGTTGGAAAATGCCATCCGTCACACGCCGAAGGGCACGGAAATCATTTTGCGCGTGTCGGCACCTGCCAGACTGGAAGTGGCCGATAACGGCCCTGGCATTCCATCTGAGCAACGTGAGAAGGTGCTGGAGCGGTTCTACAGGCTTGATCAATCGCGCACTACGCCGGGAAGCGGGCTTGGCCTTGCCCTGGTGGCGGCCATTGCCAATCTTCACAACACCAGAATTGAATTGGCTGACAATGCGCCCGGCCTCATTGCGCGTGTTCGGCTTCAACCGAACTGAGCGCCAAGCCCGGCAACGCCAGCCACAATCAGGGCAACGCCTAGCCATTCGCCGGGTGACACGCGCTCTTTCAACCAAATCATGGCCAGTGGAACGGCAATTGCACCATAGGCGGAGATGCCCATGGCACCCAGTTCCTTGTTGGGCAATAAACCCATGGCATTGATGCCAGTGAGCGCCAAGGCATCAAGCCCACCCATGCCGAATACGATCAGCGCAGACATTCTGGTCAGTTGCGGGGTGGAAGAATTTTCGGAAAGTGCAACAGGCAGCAACACCATGGCCGCAGGAAGGCGCAAGAGAGCGGCCGTGCGCATGTCGCCAAATACGGGCCCCATCTTTTGGCCCATCAGGACGGATGCGGCAAAGCAGATATCGGCCAGAATGATCCAGAAGATCAGCAGCGGCACTTTGCCTTTCTTCACCACGTTCATGCCACCATCATGGTGACCGCTGCGGCCCACGATCACCGCACCCGCAAGAATGGTCGCCATGGCGAGAAACTGAAATGGCGTGGGAATATCGCCATGTACCATGCCCCACAATACCACCAGCGCCGGATAGCCCGCCGTGAAGGGCCCCACCACCGAAACAGGCGCCATGGCGAAGGCTTTGAACAGGCCAATGATGGCGGTGCCATAAGTCATGCCCAGCGCCAAGATCCACAGCCAATCCTGTGTGCTGGCCGCTGGCACATTCCACAAGAGGGGCAGCAGCAAGATGAATCCTGCCAGCTCTGTGCGCAAGCCAAGCCGCGCCGCGCCCATATGCGGTGCAAAGTGCCGTGCAGCAAGATCATGCACCGCCCAACACAGTGCGGCGAAAAGTCCAAGCAAGAGAGCCATGAATCAGGCTTAGCAGATTTGCACTGCAACAATGACGGATTTGGCCTGCAACCGGGTTGGAAACGACAAGCCCTGCGCCCTGTGCTAGCTAGAAGGGCACAATGTTTCTTTCCGTCTTTGAAATTTTCAAAATTGGCATTGGGCCTTCATCCTCCCACACCATGGGCCCCATGGTGGCGGCAGGCCGCTTTATGGCGTCGCTCACACTGGCACAGAAAGCCCATGCCGCGCGCCTTGTCACCACACTGCATGGCTCGCTGGCCTTCACCGGCAAGGGCCATGGCACTGACCGGGCCGTGATTCTTGGCTTGGCAGGCCAAACGCCAGAGACACTTGACCCCGACGCAGTAGAAGGCATCATTGCAGGCATGAAGGCCGTCGATCTTGGCGGGCACCGCATTGCCTTCAATCCAGCCATAGATGTGATTTTCGATTTCGGCCCCGCCCTCAAGGGCCATGCCAATGGCATGGTGATGCGGCTTCTGGATGCAGGCGGTGGCGTGATTGTGGTGGAAACCTATTTCTCCATCGGTGGCGGCTTTGTTCAAACAGCGGCCGAGCGCGAGGCAAGCCTGCGCGAGAAGCCGGCCATGCTCGCCGTGCCCTATCCTTTCAACAATGCCGAGAGCATGTTGAAAATGGGCCAGGCGTCCGGCCTTTCCATCACGGCCATGAAGCGCGCCAATGAGACGCTGAACGGTTCCAATGAAGCGCTGAATGCGAATCTGGATCGCATTTGGGCCGTGATGCAGGCTTGCATCAATCGCGGCTTGAATCAGCAGGGCCAATTGCCTGGTGGCTTGAAGGTGAAGCGCCGTGCGGCAGATGTGTTTTCCAAACTGAAGGCCGAACAAGGCAGCAATGCCGTGCAGCCACATCAGGTGATGGACTATCTCAGTGTCTATGCCATGGCGGTGAATGAGGAGAACGCGGCCGGCGGCAAGATTGTGACTGCCCCCACCAATGGCGCGGCGGGCGTTGTTCCCGCAGTGATCCGTTATTATCTCGATCACTGCACCGGCGCAGACCGTGATGGCGTTCACAGCTTCCTGCTGGCGGCGGCGGCAATCGGCGGCATCATCAAGCACAATGCTTCGATCTCGGGTGCCGAAGTGGGCTGTCAGGGCGAAGTGGGTTCTGCTTCCGCCATGGCGGCGGCGGGCCTGTGTGCGGCCCTGGGCGGCAGCAATGCACAGATTGAGAATGCGGCTGAGATCGCGTTGGAACATCACTTGGGCATGACGTGCGATCCCGTGGGCGGTCTTGTGCAAGTGCCCTGCATCGAGCGCAACGCCTTTGGCGCAGTGAAGGCGGTGGCCGCAGCATCACTCGCCTTGCGCGGCGACGGCACACACGTGGTGCCGCTCGACAGTTGCGTCGAAACCATGCGCCAGACGGGTGTGGACATGAGCGACCGTTACAAGGAAACCTCGCAAGGCGGCCTCGCTGTCAATGTGGTGGAGTGCTGAGGCGCCAAGGGATCAAGTCATGGCAGAATTCCCAAAGGAAAAATGGAGGGGAAGTTTCTGCCAGGCTTTGCGCCGATCAGAATTCTGAGGGTGGTGAAGAATGGGGGCAAAAGCCCGGCGGGCGCGGAAGTTTTGGCGTCCACGCTTTCGAAACGCGGCGATTTTAAATCCGGTGGTGATATTGGTTAGCCATTGAAGGCGCTTGGGTCGTAATGCCCAAGGTCCACCACCGAAGCTCCCGGGAACTTGGAGTGAGTAAGTCTCCAGCCCGCAGGCGCCGCCATCTTTTTCGCGATATAGGAACTCTGTCGACATCGTCCCCTCCTGTGAAAAAGACTGGGGGGAACATAGATAGAACTAATAGTCCTTGTCAAGGATTATTTTCCACAATCCATCCTTTGCCCTTCTCCCCCTGCGGGAGAAGGTGGATCGCGCCTTCTTGGCGCGAGACGGATGAGGGGTTGCTCCGACATAATTTTGGATTCGGAGCGACCCCTCACCTGCCCTGTCGGGCACCCTCTCCCGCAAGGGGAGAGGGACGAGTATTGAATGCGCCGCGCTGGTTTGGCCAACGCATATCAGCACGAGGGCGCAGAAAGTGTTCACCTTAACCTTCGCGGTGCCACAGCCTGTGCGGTGAGTGGGTCTTCCGGCCAGAAGTGTTTCGGATAGCGCCCGCGCAAATCCTTGCGCACATCAGGATAGGCATTCACCCAGAAGGTTTCCAGCGATTGCGTCACGGCAACGGGGCGGCCCGCGGGTGACAAAAGTTCAATTTTAAGGCGGGCGCGGCCTTCGGCAATTTGCGGCGCAGACTGAAGGCCGAACATTTCCTGCAAGCGCACGCGCAGCGTAGGATCACCTTCGACGGCATAGTCGATTTGATAGTGCCCACCGCCCGGCACTTCCATGCGCGCAGGAGCCAGCTTCTCAATGCGCGAACACAATTCATGCGGCACGAGACCGCGCATGATGGCCAGCATGTCCAATCGCTCCAAATGGCT
>JAYTIG010000198.1:0-1939 GCA_043731995.1 Hyphomicrobiales bacterium | reverse complement strand
TTTCGATCAGTGTCTTGGCCTCTTCAGCCATGTCGAATGCGCGTTTGGCATCGGCCTTGCCGAGCTGGGCTTCAAGTGGACCTTGGCCCGGCGAAAAGCCGGTGCATATTTGCCCGCCGTTGCGGCCTGAAGCGCCAAAGCCAATCGTTTGCGCTTCGAGCACCACCACTTTCAGCCCCGCTTTGGCAAGTTCCAATGCTGATGAAAGGCCAGTATAGCCCGCACCAATAATGCAAACATCGGCTTTCACATCGCCGCGCAGGCACTGGCCTTCAACTTTGCGATTGGTGCTGGCTTGATAGTAGGAATGGGCAGAAATGGATGCAGACATAGGCCTTGATAGCCGCCCTGATTTGCTTGCGTCAATGAGGCAGGCTAAGGTCGTTCATCGTCAACAACACATGATGTGTCATGAGCCAAGCGAAATTTGAAGAATATCTCTCCAACAACAAGATCAGCGAGGTGGAATGCCTGGTCGCTGACATGAATGGAACGGCGCGAGGAAAAATCCTTCCGCCGAAGAAATTCTTGAAGGGGCACCGCTCCAAGGGCCTGCGTGTGCCGGAAGAAGTCTTCACGCTCACAATCAATGGCCGCTTTGTGTCTGATACCGAAGCAGTGAGTGACAGCGCCATCGATATTTACATGCAGCCAGACGTGGACACCATCCGCATGGTGCCGTGGTACAGCGAACCCACCGCCCAGGTGATCTGCGATGCCTACCATTTGAATGATGAACCTGTGACGATTTCGCCGCGCCATGTTCTGCGCCGCGTATTGCAGCTCTACAAGGACAAGGGCTGGAAGCCGGTGATTGCGCCGGAATTGGAATTCTATCTCCTCAAGAAAAACATTGATCCCGACTATCCGCTTGATCCGGCGGTGGGCCGCTCCGGGCGCAAGGAATCCGGCGGACAGGCTTACGGCATCGATGCTGCCAATGACTTCGACCCCATCGTGGAAGATATCTACGATTGGTGTGAAGCCCAGGAACTGGATGTTGACACGCTCAGCCATGAGGCCGGCCCCGCCCAGCTCGAGATCAACTTCAACCATGGCGATCCGCTGGAACTGGCAGACCAGGTGTTTCTGTTCAAGCGTACAGTGCGCCAAGCGGCCCTAAAGCATGATATCTATGCCACCTTCATGGCCAAGCCCCATGCCAATGAGCCAGGCTCATCCATGCATATCCATCAGTCGGTACTTGATGCCAAAACTGGCAAGACCATCTTTGCCGGGCGCGATGGCAAGCCTTCAAAGTTGTTCCTCAATCACATTGGCGGTTTGCAACGGTATTTGGCGGCGGCATTGCCGATGCTGGCGCCCAATGTGAATTCCTACCGCCGCCTGGTGCCGGATTCCGATGCCCCCACCAATGTGCATTGGGCCATCGATAACCGCACCGTTTCACTGCGCGTGCCATCGTCAGACCCGTCCAACCTGCGCGTGGAAAACCGCGTGCCGGGTGCTGATTCCAATCCCTATCTCGCTTTCGCGGCCTCTCTTGCTGCGGGCTATTTGGGTATGGTTGAAAAGGTGAAGCCGTCTGAACCTGTAACAGGTTCGGCCTATCGTTATGCCCATACGCTGCCCATCAGCCTTGATGAAGCGCTGGACAAGCTGTCCTACACCAAGGTGCTGCGTCAAACACTGGGGGAACAATTCTGCGAAGCCTATATTGATGTGAAGTACTCTGAAATGCAGAACTTCCGCCGCACGATCTCGTCTTGGGAGAGGGAATATCTTCTGTTGAACGTGTGATAGTCTCGCTTCAGCGAGTCGGCATTGAGGGGGCGCTGATGAAGGAATTGATCAGGTATCTGGCAATTGTTGTGACGCTGCTTTGGGTGGCGCCACTTCACGCTCAACAGGCGGGCGTGCAGCAGCAAGTGATGGCACTGCTCGCGGCACCTCAGCGCATGGAACTGCCCATTGAACG
>JAYTIG010000197.1:0-1948 GCA_043731995.1 Hyphomicrobiales bacterium | reverse complement strand
ACGCTGAAGCCCAAGGAAGATTTGGCGCCCGGCCATTATGACGTGGTGGTTGAAGCTGCAGATGCGGCTGGCCAGAAACAACAAGCAACGGCCAGCTTTGATGTTCCAAACGCGCCAGCCAAGCCCGCACCTGTTCCGGCACCAGCTGCTGCAACTGTAGATCAGGTCACATCGGATTCGGATCATCCTGTCGTTAAGGGCACATGGCCCGTGGGCAACGGCAACTCTTTGCAAGTGGAACTTGATGGCGTGACCCATACGCTCGGCAAGGATACGGACTTGCTGTCTGATACAGCTGGGCATTGGACGCTGAAGCCTGCCAAGCCAGTGGTCAACGGAAACTATGATATCGTGGCCAAAGTGACAGGCGCTGACGGCCAGGCCACGGTTGACACAAGCAAGGGTGAACTCACCGTCAATGTTGCGCCACCTCCGCCAGCACCTCCGGCCGCCGAGGCCTATGATTGTGAAGGCACGCTGGCCAAAGTTGCCGCCGTTTTCCCCATCCGCTTTGAATTTGACCATGCTGATCTTGGCCCAAAATACCAACAGGCGCTGACGCAATATTCTGCCTTGCTGAATGACCCACGCTGCGGCGCTTTGAAATTGCAGGTGGCGGGCCATGCGGACTATCTCGGTCCGGGAGCCTATAATCAGGGACTTTCAGAGCGCCGTGCAAAGACTGTGGTTGACGCCTTGGCCACAGCCAAGGTTGATGCGGGCCGTCTCGCCCCTATCGGTTATGGAGCAACCAAGCCGCTCGATCCCGCACATTCGAATGATGCACGGGCCAAGAATCGCCGTGTTGAATTTTCAATTGAGAAGTAGGGGACGCGCATGAACGAATTCTTCAATTGGAATGACACGGGCATTCTGATCCAACATAATTTCTGGTGGTTGCTGTTGGCTTTCGCAATCGGCTGTTGGGTGGGCTTCCGCTACAACAACTGGCTTCCACGGTCATAAGGGCAAGGCATCATGTCACATTATCTGGTTGAATTGCTGTTGTGGGTCGCGGTTGCCTATCTTCTCGGGTGCCTTCTCGGTTGGTTGCTCAAGAATGTGTTTGGGGGCGCCCCGGCGCAGCCAGTTACACAGCCCGCTCCCATGGTGGCCAGGCCCGTGGTCGCGCCGGCGGTGGCCAAGCCCGTAACTCCGCCGCCAGTTCATAAACCTGCGCCACTTGCTCCGGCCGTGGCAGCGGCAGCATCCGCTGGTGCGATGCAGCGTCCCAAGGGCATCAGTGCTGCCCGTGGTGGCAAGGCTGATGATCTTCAGCGCATTAGCGGCGTTGGTCCAAAGAATGAAGCGATTTTGCACAACTTGGGCTTCTTCCATTTTGATCAGATCGCCGTCTGGACACCGCAAGAAGTTTCATGGGTGGATGATCACTTGAAATTCAATGGCCGCATCAAGCGCGAAGAGTGGATCAAGCAGGCGCGCCTTCTTGCCGATGGCAACGAAAAGCAGTTCTCGCAAGAGTTTGGCACGGGTGGCCTCAAAGGCAAAGAAGGCCAAACCCATTCCGGTTCGCAGACGCGCAAGCCCTGAGCGCGTCACGCCTCCAAGAAAGGCCCGCAGTAAGCGCGGGCTTTTTTGATTTTCATCCGTATGCAGATTAATCGCAACCTGAAACCAGCGCCTGCATTGAACGAGGCTTGCAGCCAGAAGCCACCGAAGCGCTGCTGGTGCTGGCCACTGAAACATCTGCTGGTGCTCCGCGCTTCAGATCGGCCGTCATCGGCCGCACCGTTTCTGGTGCCAGGCGTGAACGATACACATGCAGGTTCTGCATCACCTTCTGCACATATTGCCGCGTTTCATTGAAGGGAATGCATTCCACCCAATCAATGGGATCAACCTGGCCACCGCGCGGGTCACCATAATAATCCACCCACTCGCTGGCGCGGCGCGGGCCCGCGTTATAGGCCACGAGCGTCAAGACATA
>JAYTIG010000196.1:0-13572 GCA_043731995.1 Hyphomicrobiales bacterium | reverse complement strand
ATCAATTTGGATCGCCACGTTTAACAAGGAGGATATCATGTCCAAGACAACTCAACTTTCTGTTCTTGCCGCCGCTGCTGTCATCGGCATCGGGCTCTCACTCACCACCACCACTACGGCTCAAGCAAAGTCATTTTCAATGCTCGACAAGTGCCACAACTCAAGCAGGGCGATTTCTGACAATTGCTGCTCGGCTTGGATTAAGCGCAACGGACGCATGGTCTATGTGTCGGAGATTTCCAGCTCATGCCGCGGGCCATACCTGGTTGGCAGCAAGGCCCCAACGACCCCTCCGCCTCCGCCCCCACCCCCACCTCCTCGTACCGTGATCAAGTAGGATCTGGCTAGGCAGTATAGCGTTGTTGAAGCGGCAAGGCGGTGTTCAAAGCATTCGCCCTGCCGACGTTATTGCAACCAATCGTATATCCAAGCGAGGCGTTGCAGGAAGAGGGAATGCGGCATTGCGCGCAGGGCGGCGTTACGCGCGAGTGCTGCCATGCCTTGCAAGTGATAGATTTTTCCATTGCGCAAGGTTTCTTGGTGCAAGCGGGCCACGCGGGCGCGGCGCATCGCTTCATAATTGGCAAGATTTGCATTCACTTTGCCGAGTGCAACGGCATCCTCCAGCGCCATGGCCGCGCCTTGGGCCAGGAAGGGCAGGGTGGCGTGGGCGGCGTCGCCAATGAGGCGCACATTGCCTTGGCCCCAATTTGGCAAAGCAGGCACATAGGCCCCCGGCCATTCAAGCCAGTGTGGTGCCAGTGCAAGAAGGGCGCGAAGTTCAGCGGCGGCTTTTGCATAGTGCAAAGCTGGCTGTTCGCCTTGTGTCACGGCCACGAGATTGAATTTCTTTCCGCCGCTCACAGGATAATGAACCACATGGCCTTGTGGGAAAAGCCACAGGTTCACGCATTCAGCCGCAATACCGCGCAGCTCCGGCATGGGCAGCAAGGCGCGATAGATTTTCTCCGGCAAGCGAACGGCCCCTGAAGCAGGAAACAGGCTCAACCGTGTTGGCGAATTGATGCCATCAGCGGCAATTACTTCGCCCTTCACGTTTTTGTAGCTGACGGCCTTACCCAGATCGATATCCACACTGCGGCGCACATTCAAAGCAGCCAGAAGGCCTTCATGCAGATCGGCCCGGTGGGCCACGCGGTAAGGCTGGCCGAAGCGGGCTGCAAAGGTTCGGCCCAGTTCAATCTCCTTCAGCAAACGGCCTGAGAGGCCATCGCGAATGTGAATGGCAGGCGGGATATAGGTGGAAGGCGAAACCGCGTCCCAGGCCTCGAGCGCCTGCAGAGCGTGGACGGCATTGGGCCCAAGTTGCAATCCGGCGCCCACTTCCTCAAATTTAGGTGCCTGCTCAAAAAGGGTTGCAGTGGCGCCCATATTGGCCAAGGCGAGGCCTGAAGCCAAGCCCGCGATTCCCCCGCCGATGATGGTGTAATTTGCCGCTCCCATGGCCTGTCTTTTGGCACAGAACGGCTGGCAGTTCATGCGGCGCGATGGCGCGGCCCTGAAACAATCGATACATGTGGCCAGTTGGCAGCATTGCGCAAAAACCTCTGCCAAAGCCTTTCCTGCGCGACAGATTATGCGCTAGACAGCGCCCGAAAGGACTTCACCCATGGGTTTCATTTCTGACGCGCTGAACCGCATTCAACCTTCCGCCACCATTGCTATTTCCAACAAGGCTTTGGCCATGCAGGCCGAGGGGCAAAATGTCATTGGCCTTGCCGCTGGCGAGCCGGATTTCGAAACGCCGCGCAATGTGAAAGACGCTGCCATCAAAGCCATCAATGATGGCAAGACGCGTTATACGGCGGTGGATGGAATCCCGCAGCTCAAGCAAGCCATTGTGGACAAGTTCAAGCGTGAAAACGGCCTTACCTACAGGCCTTCACAAGTATCCGTTGGTACAGGTGGAAAGCAGGTTCTTTTCAATGCTTTGCTGGCCACTGTAAATCCAGGAGATGAAGTGATTGTGCCCGCCCCCTATTGGGTGAGCTATCCCGACATCGTGATGCTGGCGGGTGGTGTGCCCGTGATCGTGCAGTGCGACCCGGCCAAGGGTTTCAAGCTGCAAGCCCCGGCTTTGGAGAAGGCCATCACGCCCAAGACCAAGTGGCTGATCCTCAACTCGCCCTCCAACCCCACGGGCGCTGCCTATTCGCATGCCGACATGAAGGCCATTACCGATGTGCTGCTGAGGCACCCACGTGTCTATCTGCTGACTGACGATATGTATGAACACCTGACCTATGACGATTTCAAATTCGTCACCCCGGCCGAGGTGGAACCTAAACTCTATGACCGGACACTGACGATGAATGGCGTGTCCAAGGCCTATTGCATGACGGGCTGGCGCATTGGTTATGCGGCGGGGCCGGAAAACCTGATCAAGGCCATGGCCAAGCTGCAATCGCAATCCACCTCCAATCCATCATCCATCGCACAATGGGCGGCGGTTGAGGCGCTGAATGGCCCGCAGGATTTCATCCCCGCCAACAACAAGGTGTTCAAGGAGCGGCGCGATCTGGTTGTCTCTATGCTCAATCAGGCCAAGGGCCTCAAGTGCCAGACACCGGAAGGGGCCTTCTATGTCTATCCTTCATGTGAAGGCTTGATGGGCAAGACCGCACCTTCAGGCAAACTGATCAAGACGGATGAGGATTTCGTGTCGGAACTCCTGGCCACCGAAGGCGTGGCCGCTGTTCATGGCGCGGCCTTTGGCACATCACCCTATTTCCGCATCTCTTATGCAACCGCCACAAAAACGCTGGAAGATGCCTGCCAGCGTATTCAGCGCTTTTGTGCTTCACTGAAATAATCAAAGGAAAACCCATGACTGCATTCTATGATCAATCCGTGCCGTTTCTCATACGCGGGCTGGAGTCTGCGCAGAAGTATTTGAAGAAAGCCGAAGCCCAGGCCGAGGAACGCAAGCTGGACAAGGCTGTTGTGCTAGGTTTGCGCCTGGCACCGGATATGTTCAGCCTCTCAAAGCAAGTGCAATTGATGTCTGATTTTGCCAAGGGGCCGGGGGCGCGGCTTTCAGGTTCAACGCCGCCATCCTTTGCCGATGATGAAAAAACCTTTGAAGACTTGCAGGCCCGCCTGGCCAAGACGGTTGATTATCTGAAAACGCTCAAGCCTGCTGATTTTGATCCGGGCCGCGAAGTTACCGTCAAAGTTGGCGGACAGGACACAACGTTCAAGGTGCCGGTTTATTTCAATGGTGTTGCGCTGCCCAATTTCTATTTCCACATGACAACGGCTTATAACATCCTGCGGGCCAATGGTTTTGTTTTGGGCAAGGCGGATTTCATGGGCCGTGGTTGAGGGGCACTCCGACTAGCGCGCAGCTTTGCCTTCTCCCCTTGCGGGAGAAGGTGCCCGAAGGGCGGATGAGGGGTCGCTCCGAAGCAGTCTTTTGGGGTCGGAGCGACCCCTCACCCACCATTGCTTCGCAATGGTCCCCCCTCGCCCGCAAGGGGAGAGGGTTGTCAGAAATTGTACTCGCGGCGTGAATGCTGCATCTCCAAGACGAGGACTGAGGCATGACTCTTGATATCTACATCGCCCTTTTCGTCTTCGGCGTCATCATGGCTTTCACGCCGGGGCCGAATAATACCATCTTGATGGCCAGCGGCATGGCGCATGGCTGGCGGCGCACGCTGCCTACAGTGTTCGGTGTGGCCTTGGGCTTTCCTTTTCTGGCGCTGTGCATAGGCCTGGGGCTTGGGCAGTTGCTGGAAGCCGTTCCCGGGTTTCATGCCGTGTTGAAATATGGCGGGGCTTCCTATCTCATTTGGTTGGCCTGGAAAATCGCTTCGGCCGGGCCATCAGAAAAAGATTCTGATACTTCGGCAAAGCCCTTGAATTTCTTGCAGGCCATGGGGTTCCAATGGATCAACCCTAAGGCCTGGATCATGGCGATCACGGCGCTTTCGGATTACACGCTGCCGGGCCACTATCAGGTGGGACTTGTCAGCGTGGTGGGCACATTCTTGTTCACTGGCATTACATCAGCTTCGACCTGGGCAGGCTTTGGGTCCGGCATCAAAAACCTGCTGTCAGACCCCCGCTGGCTGCGGCCTGTCAATATTGGTTTGGCGGTTTTGCTGTTGGCGTCGCTCGTGCCGATGCTTCGGCACTAGATCAGCATGCTGGAGTTGCCTCCCGGCCATCGGAAGGTATGGCCGGGAGGCTAGTTTCAGCGGTGAAAGCCCAATCGCCCCCGATTGTGATTTCAGACCGCTGACACAAGTGAAATTTCGAATCCGACAGTCGCAGGTTACATATCAAGGGCTTCTGCGATCTCGACACTGCCGCCGGCTTGCAAGAGCGGGCATCCCCTGGCTTTCTTGTGGGCATCGGCCAGATTTAAGGCTTCAATCAAGCTGTAACCGCTGGCCGGATTGGTACCACCATTGCTGACGAGCGAGCCGTCGGGCAGGACAGTGCTGGACTTGCCAACCGGGTTGCCACCATCAACGATAGCCGCACCCAAAGAGCCGAACCACGCGCCCCACGCGTCGTGGACTCTCTTGGTTTCCGCAGCATCAGTTGGCGGTTTTCCGCCGTGATATACAAAGAGATATTTCGCTATGACATGCCTCCCTGCTGATTTAAATCATCGAATATGTATTGACATATTGAGCAGCGCGCGCCGGAAATCCATGGTATGTAATCACAAGGGGGGGCCAACTAAACCATGAACAATGCACAACTTCATTCAGTTTCTGCGATGATGCTCGCGCCCTTGCGCCAGGCTTGGACGCGTTTGGTTGAAATGGGAGCCATTCCACTGGCCGCGCCCTCGCTCGAAGAGAGTGAGGTGGCCGCTTCTGAACTCTATCTCAAAACGGTGACGACTGAGATCAACGCTTTTTCCGCTTCGCGCAATCCTGAGCTTCTTCCTGGGATAGAGGTTCATATCAAAGAACAGGTTGCGGACGTTGTACGTCTGTTTTCCGGTGAAGAGGTTTGCAGTTTTTTGTTTGTTTGCGCCTATGCACGAGCGCTGGCGGAACAGCGCTTTCCGCTTGAAGCGGCGTTGCATGTCTATCGCTGCGGCCTGAAAGTGCTTACTCATTGGATCAGGAATGCAGTCATCTCCGCCAGCGTTGGTGGTGGAGATAGTGCAAACTCGGCGGCCACCGATTTTGTCATCGAATATGCCAATGCCATGAGCGCCATCATGGCTGCGGAATATGTGGCCCAGGTGCGCATGCTGGCCGAGACAGAAGGGGGACAGCGGACTGAAGTCTTGAATATCCTGCTCAGTGGATATGACGAATCCGACGGCCGAGTGGCGCTGCTGCTTAAGCGGGCCGGTTATCTTCAACAGCGGCAAACCTATTGTGTTGTCGTATTGCGTTCCACCAACCCAGCCGAAATGGAAAATGCGGAACGCGTGCAACGGATTTCCACGGCCCTCGCGGCCCTGATATCAAGGACGCCATTCCGCATGCTGATGGGGGTGAGAAATTCTGCGGTTGTGGCCGTGCTCTCCACCTCGCGCCGACAATCGGGTTGGACAGCACCGCAGACCCATCTTGCCTTGCGCGTGGCGGAATTGCTGGAAGAACTCGGCCCGACGGTGTTGTCGGGGGTCAGCGGAGACCAGCCTTCCACCTCCATGATCGCCAAGGCAGAGCGCGAAGCAACGATTGCCCAGGACAGCGCAAGTGTTTCAAGGCGTGTGGTGCTATTTTCCGGTCTCCCGGTGCGCAGCCTTGTGGTGCACAAGGGCGGTGGGTTTGTGCGTTCGGTGATGCCAAACTGGGCTGGTGCGCTGCAGGCTGCAGATGAAGCGTCTCATGGCAATTTGACGAAAACCCTGCGCGCCGTCGCTGATGCAGACCTCAATGTGCAAGCTGCTGGCCGAAGCCTTTACCTGCATGCCAATACTGTTTATGCGCGCCTTGAGCGCATCAAAACCATCACCGGGCTGGATGGGCGAAGACACCATGAACTGGTTGAGTTCTTGCTCACACTGGATTGCGCCTTGGCCTGAGGTTGGCTGTGCGCGACTAGAAACTCCACTCCTTCGCCGCGTTCACAATGAAATCACGGAAGACGGTGATGCGCTTGGTTTCCTTCAGCTCTTCGGGATAGACAAAGTAGGTGTCGAACTGCGGGCCTTCCACGGGCAGGGCAATCTGCACCAGGTTTGAATCCCCCGGCACGATGTAGTCGGCCAGTGCTGCAATGCCGGCACCGGCCTGAACCGCGCGGCGCAGGCCGTAAGCGTTGTTCACACGCAGCGCTGAGCGGCGCGGGTTGCCTTCTTCGCGGCCCACTGTGGCCAGCCAGTTGAGATTGTTGAGATAGCCTTCAGTTTCGCCAAACACCAAAATCTTGTGATTGTCCAAATCCTCTACCGATTTGGGAATGCCATTTTTCTTCACATATTCAGCTGAGGCATAGATGTGATGATGCACGGTGAAGAGTTTGCGCTGAATGAGATCAGGCTGCGAGGGCCTGCGCAAACGGATGGCCACATCAGCCTCGCGCATGGAAAGATCAAGCTCACGGTCATCCAGCAGCAAAGCCACGTTGATGTCGGGATAAAGCTCCATGAACTCCTTGATGAGGGGTGTGAGCCACACACTGCCAAGGCCAACAGTTGTGGTGATGCGCAAATCGCCGGATGGCTTTTCCTTGGAATCCATCAGCCGCGTTTTCGCCGCCGCCAGCTTGGTGAAAACTTCATGCGCCGTGCGGTACAGCACTTCGCCTTGCTCGGTTAAAATCAAACCACGCGCATGGCGGTGAAAGAGCGGAACATTCAAATCCTCTTCCAGCGCCGAAATCTGCCGTGACACAGCCGATTGCGAGAGCAGCAACTCATGGCCCGCGTGCGTGAAGCTGCCGGCTTCAGCAACGGCGTGGAATATGCGTAACTTGTCCCAATCCATGCGCTTACTCCGCCGCCTGTTTCACGGCGTGTTGTGCGTGAAGATATTTTTCGGCTTCCAGCGCTGCCATGCAGCCCATGCCTGCGGCCGTCACCGCCTGACGGTAAATGTCGTCGCTCACATCGCCTGCCGCAAACACGCCGGGGACCGCCGTCTGCGTGCTCCAGCTTTCGGTGATGAGATAGCCGCCGTTCTTGAAGGGCAATTGACCTTCAAACAATTCAGTTGCAGGCTTGTGTCCGATCGCCACAAATATTCCGTCCACGGACACGTCGGTGGTGGCGCCGGTCTTCACATTCCGGAGGCGCGCCGTGTGCACACCCTTGGGTTCATGGGTGCCCAGAACATCAGCCAATTCGGAATCCCAGATCACCTTTATCTTGGGATGGTTGTGCAAACGGTTCTGCAAAATCTTTTCGGCCTTGAATTCGTTGCGGCGGTGAACCACCGTCACTTCGCTGGCGAAATTGGTGAGGAACAAGGCTTCTTCAACAGCCGTGTTGCCGCCGCCCACCACCAGAACTTTCTTGCCGCGATAGAAGAAGCCATCGCAGGTGGCGCAGGCCGAAACACCAAAGCCCTGGAAATGCTGTTCTGAAGGCAGGCCCAGCCATTTGGCCTGTGCGCCTGTGGCGATGATCAATGCGTCGCAAGTGTAGGTGACACCGGAGTCACCCACCAGCTTGATGGGCTTGGATTTCAGCGTGACGGACGTGATCGTGTCGCTGATCACCTCACTGCCCATATGCTCGGCCTGGGCTTTCATTTCTTCCATCAGGAAGGGGCCCTGAATGGTTTTGGCAAAGCCGGGGTAATTTTCAACGTCGGTGGTGATGGTGAGCTGCCCGCCCGGCTGGATGCCCGCAATCACCAGCGGCTGCAACATGGCGCGCGCCGCATAGATGGCGGCGGTGTAACCAGCGGGGCCGGAACCAAGAACAATAACGTGAGCGTGGCGGGAAGACATGGCAAACCTCGGGGTGGGGGAGTGGACTCAGGGGAATTGAGCTATGACCACATAACATAGCTCAAAAACGCCACCTTTCAAGGGGTTCAGCCCCAGCTTCCACTGTGCCCGAGGTCAAAATCATTCACTTCGAGGTGAATTAAACAGTCCGGTATTGCGCCATCATGCCGGCATCCTCGTGTTCAAGGATATGGCAGTGATACATGAACGGCTTCTCTACCGTGGCGGGCTGGTCAAATTTCACCAGCAGCCGGGTTTTCTGGTTGACCAGAACCGTATCTTTCCAGCCGCGCTGATGCTCAGGCGGGGCCACGCCATCCAGTTCCAAAACCCGGAAAGTCGCGCCGTGAATATGGAACGGATGCGCCATGGCTTCGCCCTCGATTTCCCAGATCTCGGCGGAGCCCAAGGCCGGTTCGGCATCGATGCGCGCCATGTCGAAGCTCTTGCCATTGATGCCCATCTTCACCTGCATGCCCATGCCTGGCATTTTCATGCCGCCCATTTTCATGTGGCTCATGTCCATCTTGGAGTGATCCATCCCCGCCATGTTGCCCTGGCCCGCAGCCTGCATCATGGGCATGTTGGCCATGGTCATCGGGTCGAGCAGCAGGCGGCGAGTCTGGGTGGCCTTGGTCTCATCGACAACAGGCAGGGTGATGAGGCTCACTGGAATTTCCTGCAGCCCGCGCGGCAGCCTGGCATCCACGGCGAAAGACATGATGGCGCTGGCCTCGTGCTTCATGCTGGCCAAGCGCTGGCTGAGCGCGCTGATCGTGCCGGTTTTGAAATTGCCGTTATAGTCGGGGTAAGTTTGCAAGGTGGCTGTTTTGCCATCGGCGAAATTCACCAGCACTTCATAGCGCTCGCCCGGTGCGATAACGAGATCACTCACCTGCACTGGCTTTTCCAGAAAGCCATTGTCGCTGGCGATCACATGGAAGGGCCGTGCGTCAGCAAAGCGCAGCCAGAAGTTCCGGGCATTGGCACCGTTGAGCAGGCGCAGACGAACCAGCCCGCGCGGCACTTTGGCTTGTGGTGCAATGGCGCCATTCACAATCAAGTGCGCGCCGCGCGCGCCATGCATCATGGACATCGGGCTGGCGTCATAAACCATCATGCCCATGTCATCGAAGGCGCGGTCTTGCAGGATGAGCGGCAGGTCATTCACGCCATAAGTGTCGGGCAGGCCCAGCGTGGGCGAGTTGTCATCCTCAATGATGATCATGCCGGCAAGGCCCAAGTAAACCTGGCGCGCCGTGTCACCATGCGGGTGCGGGTGAAACCACGCGGTGGAAGCAGCTTGCGTGATGGGCAGTTGCGGCTGCCAGTTTGCACCGGGCGCCACCGGGTTATGCGGCCCGCCATCAAATTCGGAAGGCAGCATCACCCCATGCCAATGCACGGCGGTGGGCACATCCAGCTCGTTGCGGAAATCAATGCCCAGCGTTGTTCCGCTTTTCACCTTGATCACCGGGCCCAAAAAGCTGGCGGAATAGCCATAGGTGTCAGAGGCCATGCCATCGCCGAAAGTGTGCTGCGCCTTCTGCGCGGCGAAGGAAACCTTGCCGCCGGTGGCAGCGGCGTCGATCAGCTTGGGGATGGGCAGTGGCGTTGCGGCTTTGGCCACAGCGGCGCGGGCGCTGACAAAAACGGCGGGCAAAGCGGCAATGCCAGCCAGAAGCTGGCGGCGGGACAGGCGAGGGGTCATCAAACGCTCCATAATTGAGCGTCAACATAGGTATCGCCCGGCCAAATTGCCATGCGCCAGATCAAGGCGGGTCGGGCTGGTGAGCGAATTGGTAAGTTTTTGAGTTAGAAGCAAAGCATTGCCACTATGGCGAGAAACTATGAAATTGTGAGATCAACTCCGATGCCACTTGACATGTTCCTACGATAGGAGTATATGCCGCTGCAATGGACCCGGAAAGGAGGGGACAATGTGCGCAGCGTTCTCATATTGCCGGGTTCATCAGCAGCGCCTGCGGGCGGCGGGAAGTTACGCGCCTTCCGCTTCCGGAAGCTCCGGTGTTGGACCTTGGACACTACGACCCAAGCGCCTTCAATGGCTTAACCATACTATCACCACCGGATTTAAAATCGCTGCGTTTCGCGAAGGGCAACCTTCCGGATGGTCTTGTTCCGTTTCCAGACTTTCCCCTTCAATCGTCACCCCGGCGAAGGCCGGGGCCCAGCTTTCTTGTGCTCTCAAGTGCGAAAAGCGGGATCCCCGGAGTTCGCCGGGATGACGGCCGGAGGGAAGGCCTGTGGCGGAAAATGAAGGCCATTCATGCCAAGGCTTTAAGCCTCTCGGCCATCTCTCACTCCACTCTCAGCATATGCGGGCTTGAAGCCATGGCGGGAACTTCCCCTCCATTTTCTCTCACCCCATTGAGGCCGCCATGAAATGACCCTGTCGCCACCGCCTGATCCGAAACACCCCGCCCCACACCTTTCCCATTCGCCATGGGCGGGGTTTACGGCGCATGAGCACAGGCGCGACGCCGAGCTTGCCATTTGCCCCAGCCTGCGTTGCCGCCGCTTGAAACAATGCGTGGCTGCACATGATGATCTCTATTGTCAGCGCACGCATATTTCCCACGCCGCTTATCTGGCCGGGCTTCCCAAACGCCCGACTTTGCTGAAAAACTTCTCAGCGGAGGAATTGGAGTTTTTTCGGCTGGATGTCGCCCACAAATTTGCCGAAGCCAAGGAGCGGCATGATGCGCTCACAGCGCGCTGGAAGGCGGGCGAGTTTGACGCGCTCTATGGCCCCTGGCGCGCACGGGGCGTGTTGGTGCAGCCGCCGGAGAAGCGGTTTGTTGTGGTGCGCAATAGCGGCACTGGCCCCAAGGATTGATCTTCCCCCGCGCAACAAAATTGCGTAAAGCGGCGCGATGGACCGGCAAGGCAACCCAGACACCATCGATTGGAAGATCCTCAAGGAGCTGCAGCGCGAGGGGCGGCTTTCCAATGTGGACCTAGCGGGCCGTGTGGGCCTTTCGCCGCCGCCCACCTTGCGGCGCGTGCAGGCGCTGGAAGAGGCGGGCTTCATCACCGGATACCGTGCTTTGCTGGCGGGCGATAAACTGGGCTATGGCGCAGAGGTGATCGCGCTTGTGGGCCTCAAGACCCAGGCTGAGCATGAGATGCGCGAGTTCGAGCGCCGCGTGGCCAACTGGCCCATTGTGCGCGAGTGTTATGCAGTTTCGGGTGTGGCTGATTTCATGCTGAAATGCGCGGGGCGCGACATGGCCTCGATCCAGAGCTTCATCATGGGGGCGCTGGCCAAGGCGCCCAATGTGGAGAGTGTGAAAACCTCGCTCATCCTGCGTGTTGCAAAAGCCGAGCCGGGAGTGCCGCTGGTATGAGTTCTGCGGCTTTGAAAGGCGAGCAGCACTGGGCTTCGCTCACAGCTTCGGCGCTGGCCTCTGTCGTTGTGGGCTACGCCTCCACCATTCTTATCATCATGCAGGCGGCCGATGCCGTGGGCGCCAGTGACGCGCAGAAAATTTCATGGGCCACGGGTTTAAGCTTCGTCATGGGCGGCCTGACGCTGTGGCTTTCATGGCGGTACAAGATGCCGCTGATCATCGCCTGGTCAACACCTGGTGCGGCATTGCTCGCAACCAGTGGGCACGGCATGAGCTATGAAGTGGCCCTCGGCACTTTTGTAGTGGCGGGATTGCTGGCGGTGGCGACAGGGCTCATCAAACCATTGGCGCAGGCCATCGCGCATCTGCCTGCCGGAATCGCGGCGGCCATGCTGGCGGGCGTACTGGTGTCTTATGTTTTGAAAGTTCCAGCCGCAGCCGTTACATCTCCCTACTTGGTCGTGCCTTTGGTGCTGGCCTTCTTCGCCATGCGTCTGTGGAGGCCGTTTTATGCTGTACCTGTTGTGGTGGCCTTGGGACTCGCTTTGGCGGGCGCATCTGGTTTGGTGCCATTTGATGCGCAGAATTTTGCCTTTGGCCGTTTGACCTTTGACAGGCCAGAGTTTTCCGTGGCCGCACTCACTGGCTTTGCCATTCCGCTTTATCTCGTCACCATGGCTTCGCAAAACCTGCCGGGCTTTGCGGTGATGCGTGCCAGCGGCTATCAGCCGCCGGTTGCCGCTTGTCTTGTATCCACGGGCTTGGCATCCGTCCTGCTGGCGCCGATGCTGGGGCCACAAATCAACATGGCGGCAATCACCGCTTCGCTGGCCACGGGCCCTGATACGCATCCAGACCCGGCGCAGCGCTGGAAAGTGGCCATTCCCTATTTCATTTTCTATGCAATTCTGGGCTTGGCCGCAGCGGTTTTTGTGAAAGTGCTCGGCGCGCTGCCGCATGATCTCATCATCGCCATTGCGGGGCTTGGCTTGTTTGGCCCGTTGATGAATGGGCTGGTGGCGATGATGAAGGAAACCAGGGAACTTGATTCAGCCCTGGTGACTTTTCTGGTCTCGGCTTCGGGCTTCACGCTTGCGCATACAGGTGCAGCGGTGTTTGGCATATCGCTGGAACCAATCGGCGCGGCCTTCTGGGGTTTGGTTGCCGGATTGGCGGTTTGGGGCTTCAAGAAATTGCGGGAGGCATTTTGAAATCTTCCGAGACAGACATTCTGGTGATTGCGGGCCATACCGGCTCCGGCCCCGACCACTGGCAAAGCCGGCTGATTACCAAACTGCTTTCCGCGAAGTTGGTTGAGCAGGAAGATTGGCTTTATGGCTCGCTGGATGCAGCCGTGAACGCCTTGGTGGCGGCTGTGGCAGCCGCGAGGAGGCCCATCGTGTTTGTTGCGCATTCGGCGGGTTGCACGCTGGTTGCCCATGTGGTGTCGAAGCTGAAGGAAGAAGGGCTGATCGACCGCGTGAAGGGTGCTTTCCTTGTAGTGCCACCATCGCCCGAAGGTCTGGCCGGGCTTGAAGGCATAGACCCGAAGTTCAAGGCCATCCCGCGCGATCCTTTGCCCTTTCCGTCGATTTTCGTGGCCAGCAGCAATGACCCTTATTCCACCATGGAACAGTCCGCCGATTTGGCGCTGGCCTGGGGCTCAGACTTGGTGGAGGCAGGCGAAGCCGGCCACATCAATGCTGCATCAGGCCATGGGCCCTGGCCGGAGGGGCTGATGCGGTTTGCGGGGTTTTTGTCGAAGCTGAAGTGAGACGGCGGCGTGGTTACTTCCACGCCACCTTTTTGATCTCATAGCTCTTGCCACCGCCGGGAGTGCTCACCTCAACGCGGTCGCCTTGCTTTTTACCGATGAGGGCACGGGCGATGGGTGAGGAGATGGAGATGCGGCCCTTTTTCACGTCGGCTTCAAAGTCGCCAACGATCTGGTATTTCACCTCGGACTCGGTGTCTTCATCAATAAGGATCAGCCTTGCGCCGAATTTCACTGTGGTGCCGGAAAGTGAGCCGGGATCGATCACTTCGGCGCGGGAAAGCTTGTCTTCCAATTCCGAAATGCGGGTTTCATTCCAGCCCTGGGCTTCCTTGGCGGCGTGATATTCAGCGTTTTCAGACAAGTCGCCATGGGCGCGTGCCTCTTCAATCGCGCGGATAATGCGCGGACGCTCTCCCTGCTTGAGGTGTTTCACCTCTTCCTGCATGGTAGAGTAACCCTCTTGGGTCATTGGCACCTTGTCGACCATTTCGAACAACCTTCCAAACGCACAATGATCCACGCCAG
>JAYTIG010000195.1:0-1958 GCA_043731995.1 Hyphomicrobiales bacterium | reverse complement strand
ACGCGCTTTGCAATTTCAACTGAAGAGACGCGCTATTATCTCAATGGCATCTATTTCCATGATGTGGGCGGCAAGCTGCTGCGCGCCGTGGCAACAGATGGCCACAGGCTGGCGCAAAGCCAGATGGATTTGCCCCCCGGTGCCGCAGGCATGCCCGGCATTATCGTGCCGCGCAAAACCGTGCTGGAACTTGTCAAATTGCTGGAAGGCGAAGACGGCGAAGTTGAGGTGGCAATTTCATCCGCCAAGATCCGCTTCACTTTCGGCAAGCTGGTGCTCACCTCCAAGCTGATTGACGGCACGTTCCCGGATTATGAGCGCGTGATTCCGCGCGGCAATGACAAGATCCTGGAAGCCGATACCAAACAGTTCTCCGAGGCTGTTGACCGTGTTTCCACCATCTCTTTTGAAAAGAGCCGTGCGGTTAAACTGTCGCTCTCGCAAGGCAAGCTGGCCATGGTGGTGAACAACCCCGACTCCGGATCAGCCGAAGAAGAGATCGTGGTGTCTTATGACCGCGAGCCCATCGATATCGGCTTCAACTCGCGTTATCTGCTGGATGTGGCCGCCCAGGTGAAGGCCGAGAACATGCGCTTTGAGTTCAATGACGCGGGCTCCCCCACCGTAATCCGCGACCCGAAGGATGATAAGTCACTCTACGTGCTGATGCCGATGCGGGTGTGAGGGCGGGGTGCGCTTCACGCCTTCAAAGACTTTGAAGCATGCGAAGCAGTTGCGGGCCGATCAAACGGAAGCCGAAATTCGCCTATGGGGCCATCTTCGGGCCAAGCGATTGCAAGGCCGGAAATTCAATCGCCAAGTTCCCATTGGCTCATACATTGTAGATTTTGTTTGCGATGAGGCAAAGCTGGTCATCGAAGTTGATGGCTCAACGCACGGCGAAGCTCATGAGATCAAATATGATGAGAGGCGCACTGCCTATCTGCAATCTCTGGGGTATCGGATTTTCCGCTGCTACAATATCGATGTTTTTGAAAACCTGAATGGCGTGTTGGATGGAATCCTACTCGAGCTCAAGGGGCAATAACCCGCCCTTCCCCCTCTGGGGGAAGGTGCCCGAAGGGCGGATGAGGGCCGATGCGCAGCATTGGTCTTTGCATCGACATATGCTGAACCAAAGTCCGCAGGCAAGAGCCTGCGGCCCTCTTCCGCCCTTCGGGCACCTTCTCCCAAGGGGAGAAGGGTAGTTGCAAATCACCCGCCTCACACTTAGCGACTTCCGCAACCATGCCGGACTGCGGCTTGAGCCATCACTGCCGTTGATCTGCCTCTTTGGCCCCAATGGTGCGGGCAAGACGAACATTCTGGAAGCGGTTTCGCTGCTGGTTCCGGGCCGGGGCTTGCGCGGGCAGGATTTTCACCTGCTGGCCAAGCTCGATGGCCAGGGCGCTTGGGCTGTGGCAGCGGAGGCTGAAACACCTCTTGGTGAAGTGCGGCTTGGCACCAGCTTTGACGGCGGCGAAGCCACGCTGCGCAAGGTGGCAGTGGATGGCATGCTGCAGAAATCTTCCGGCGCGCTGTCGCATTATCTCAAGATGCTATGGCTCACGCCGGCGCAGGACCGGCTGTTCATGGGCCCGGCTTCCGACCGGCGACGCTTTTTTGACCGCATGGTGGCCAGCTTCAACGATACCCATGCTGGCCACGTCTCTGCCTTTGAAAAACTGATGCGCGAGCGCAATGCCCTGTTGCAACAGCCAGGGGCAGACACCACATGGCTATCAACCCTGGAAACCCAGATGGCCGAGCAGGCGGTGGCCATGGCGGCGGCCCGCAACGAGGCTGCAGGCCTTCTGGCCCGGCACTTTGCCTCAGGCGCCGCGCAAGGCCCATTTCCCTGGGGTGTCTTGCAGCTTCATGGCGAAATTGAAGAGCTGGTTTCGCATAAACCGGCCGTGCAAGCGGAAGACGAATACGCTAAGATTTTAGCCGATTCG
>JAYTIG010000194.1:0-1958 GCA_043731995.1 Hyphomicrobiales bacterium | reverse complement strand
GCGATGACGATCTGGGCAAAAAAATCAACTCTGCCATTTTCCCCGGCATCATTGGCGGCCCGCTGGAACATGTGATTGCGGCCAAAGCCGTGGCTTTCGGCGAAGCGTTGAAGCCTGCCTTCAAGAAATATGCGGCCCAAGTGGTGAAGAATGCCCAAGTGCTGGCCGAAACCATGATCGAAGGTGGCTGTGACATTACCACCGGCGGCACCGACACACATTTGATGTTGGTTGATCTGCGCAAGAAGGGCCTCACGGGCAAAGCCGCTGAGGCTGCCCTTGGCCGCGCCTATATCACCTGCAACAAGAATGGCATCCCCTTTGATACGGAAAAGCCGATGATCACGTCAGGCATCCGGTTGGGCTCTCCTGCCGGCACCACGCGTGGCTTCGGCCAAGCTGAGTTCCGCCATATCGGCAAGCTCATCACCGAGGTTTTGGACGGCCTGTCCAAGCATGGTGAGGAAGGCAACGCCAAGGTGGAGAGGGCCGTGAAGGCGCAGGTTCTCGCCCTAACGAAGAAGTTCCCGATCTACGCCTAACAGAGCAATGTGTGGTGCGCAAAAGTTGTTCGACTTTTGCGATACCGCCACACATCACTAGGAGAACACCATGCGTTGTCCTTTCTGCAGCAATGCCGACACCCAAGTGAAGGACAGCCGCGCCTCGGAAGATGGCACGGCCATCCGCCGCCGACGCGCCTGCCCGGATTGCGGCGGACGCTTCACCACTTTCGAGCGGGTGCAATTGCGCGAACTTTCAGTTCTCAAGCGCAGCGGGCGGCGCATTCCCTTTGACCGTGACAAGTTGGCCCGTTCGGTGCAAGTGGCGCTGCGCAAGCGGCCTGTGGAAGCAGAACGTGTTGAGCGCATGATTTCCGGCATCGTGCGCCAGCTTGAATCACTGGGTGAAAATGAAATCCGTTCCGAGCAGATTGGCCAGTTGGTGATGGAAGGGCTGAAAAGCCTTGATGATGTGGCCTATGTGCGCTTTGCCTCGGTCTACCGCAATTTCCGTGAAGCCAAGGATTTCGAGAACATCATTGGCGAGTTGGCGGGTGAAGACGAGAAATAAGCACCCGTTCCCACTGCCGCCCAAAAGAAAAGGCCCCGTTTCCGGGGCCTTTGTCATTCGTGCTGCAAGAAGCTTATTGGCCTTGGGCCTTGAGCTGCTTGTTGCAGGCCGACCAGTATTGCGGCCAAGCCATGCCAGCAGGCGTTTTACCCTGGGCCTTGAGCCCGCGCCATTGTTCGCCACAGGCGCGGATGCGCTTATGGGCGGCCAACTGGCCAGCGGTATAGGGCTTGCCATTCTTGTCGGTGGTGGCCAGTGGTGTGATGTCTGGCTGGGCAGATGGCTCTGGCGGCGCAACCGAGGCCTTCTTGCCAAACATGCTGCCGAGAATGCCAGGCTTCTTGTCTGCGGTAACCGCAGCAGCAGGGGCAGCGGGGGCAGCCGGAGCTGCAGCCGCCGGAGCGCCAGCAACCTGGCACTTGGCCGCAACGAAATCTTTCCAGGCCATGCCAGCAGGAACGGTGTTGGCGGCCTTCATGGCCTTCCAAGCTGCCGAGCAATCTTTCATGAAGCTGCCTGATGGCGTGGCCGCCGGGGCCGCAGCGGTGACGGCCGGAGCAACAGGCGCAACTGTCTTGGCGGCCTTTACCGGGGCGGCAGCCACGGGAGCGGCAGGTGTTGCAGCAGCGTCGGCGCTGCATTGGGCCTTGCGGAAATCATTCCACTTCAAGCCGCCGTCGGTACCGGCAGCCTTGGCCGCTTTGTACTTGGCGCTGCAGTCAGCCATTGAAAGGGCAGAAGCCTGGCTCGACATGAAAGCGCTGGCTGAAACCGCGAGAAGTGCGGCTAGGCCCATATTGCGCAAAGTATTGGACATTTCTTAATCCTTAAAAGTAGCCGCCCAGCAAGATGCGGACTAAGGTTGAAAAACCGAGCGGGATTCG
>JAYTIG010000193.1:0-1963 GCA_043731995.1 Hyphomicrobiales bacterium | reverse complement strand
AGCGAGGCTCGCGCCTTATCCAGCGCTGGGCCGATGAGTGCTCCGCCTTCAGCGCCGAGAATGATATTTTCCAGAACCGAGAACGGTTCGACCAGCATGAAATGCTGATGCACCATGCCAATGCCATGGGAAATGGCGTCGGTTGAGGATTTGATTTTGACGGGTTGGCCCCGCACTTTGATCTCGCCTTTGTCGGCGTGATAAAATCCGAACAGGATCGACATCAGCGTGGATTTGCCAGCGCCATTTTCGCCGATGATGCCGTGGATTGAGCCTTGCGCAATCGACAGCGAAACATCCTTGTTGGCATGCACCGCGCCAAATCGCTTGTCGATGCCGATGAGTTCAATGGCGGGGGTCATACAGAATGCAAGCCTTGGCGCTTCGTGGCGCACGCTTCGAGGCTTTGCTGGCGCAAAGCGCCTCAGCGTGAGGGATGAAGGAAACGCCTCACCCTGAGGTGCCCGCAAAGCGGGCCTCGAAGGGCGAGGCGTTAGCTCAGTGTCCGGTTACTCAACCGGGCACTTGTTGTCTTCCATATAGTCATGGACTTTCAGCTTGCCGGAGATGATGTCAGCCTTGGCGGCTTCAATCTTCGCCTTCATGGCATCATTGACCAGCGGCTTGTTGTTGTCATCCATCGCATAGTCAACGCCGCCTTCC
Organism: Hyphomicrobiales bacterium; assembly: GCA_043731995.1. GTDB lineage: Bacteria > Pseudomonadota > Alphaproteobacteria > Rhizobiales > Aestuariivirgaceae > Aestuariivirga. The sequence goes on along the minus strand of JAYTIG010000193.1, from coordinate 1,300 downwards.
TTGAGGCCCAGGGCGTGGATGCCGGGTTCAAACTTTTCGTCGCCATTCTTCATGATGTTGTAAACGGCAACGTCCACATGCTTCACCATGGAGGTGAGCACCTTGCCGGGGTGCAGATAGTTCTGGTTGGCATCGACACCGATGGAAAGCTTGCCAGCATCAGCAGCAGCCTGCAGCACACCAATGCCGGTGGCACCAGCAGCTGCGTAAACCACGTCAGCGCCCTTGGCGATCTGGCCCTTGGTGATTTCACCACCCTTCACAGGGTCATTCCAGGCCGCACCGGTATCACCCGTCATGTTCTGGAACACGGAGGCGTCTTTCTTGTCGCCCTTCACGCCCTGCGCATAGCCGCAGGCAAACTTGTGAATCAGCGGAATATCCATGCCGCCCACAAAGCCAACCTTGCCTGTTTTGGAAGCTTCCGCCGCCGCCACACCAACGAGGTAAGAACCTTCATGTTCCTTGAACACGATCGATTCGGTGTTCTTGGGATCAACCACCATGTCAATGATGGCGAACTTCAGGTCTGGATAATCCTTGGCCACCTTGGTCACGGCTTCAGCCTGAGCAAAACCGGCAGCGATGATGGGTGAATAGCCCTTGTCGGCGAAATTGCGGATGGCCTGCTCGCGCTGGGCTTCGTTGGCGATTTCGAACTCGGCATAAGACTTGCCGGTTTCCTTCTTGAACTTCTCGGCGCCATTGAACATGGATTCGTTGAACGACTTGTCGAACTTGCCGCCAATGTCGAAAACGATGGCTGGGCCAGCGCTGCCAGCCATGGCCGCCGAGACCATGAGGGTGGAAAGTGCGGCTGCTGAAAGCAGTGATTTGATCATATGATGAAACTCCCTGGTTTTTTTGACCGGCCGATCAAGCCTTGCCTCAATTGACGCTAAATCAAGACTTTTGGCAAGAACCCCAGCGCAGAGCCCCTTGAATTTTTTCGAGGGCTTCCCAAGTCTTGTGTCATGGAACAGAAATTCAGTATCTCAATCAGCCCCGAACAGCTCCAAGCCATTGGCAACGGCTTTTTGGGCTATGTGAAAGCCATCGGCACCGACGATGCCGCCCGCATGCTCGGCCAACCGGTCGAAGCCGGGCCCGAAGGCAAGCTCTTTGCCTTGTTTAACGCCAATGGCGCGCCAATCTCGATTTCCCAGAGCTTTGAGGCCGCGGTTGGCAATGCCGAGGAGCATGAGCTGGTGGCAGCGCGGGTGCATTAACAGATACCAGCGGGCACCTCAGGGTGAGGTCGTAACCAAGCCAAAGCTCAATCTAACCTCATGCTGAGGTG
>JAYTIG010000192.1:0-1965 GCA_043731995.1 Hyphomicrobiales bacterium | reverse complement strand
GGAATTGGGCAACATGGCGGTGCGCGATGTTGAAGTGCTGAAGAATGACAATTTCGCAGGCCTTGAGCAGGCGATCAGCGCCTATCTCGGCAAACGCGGCATTACCGAGCTGGCCGCAGCCGCAATGGACGTGGCCGCCCCGGTTGACCGCGAGACCATCACCCTGACCAACCGGGCCTGGACTTTTTCGGCTGAATCCTTGCGAAAAGCCGCCCACGCCAAACGGTTCAAACTGCTGAATGACTTTGAGGCCCTGGCTTGGAGCTTGCCACATATCGCGGCGGCTGATCTGGTTCAACTGGGCGGTGAAATATCTCCCAAGCCGCAGGTGAAATTGGTTCTGGGCCCCGGCACGGGCCTTGGGGGGGCTGCCCTCACGCCAACGCCGAACGGAAGCTGGTTGCCGATCGCAGGCGAAATGGGCCATTTAACGCTTCCAATCGTGACCGATGAGGAACTGGCCATCAAGGACAGGTTGATGGGCAAAAACAAATTCGCCGAGGTTGAAGATGTGCTCACTGGCCCCGGCATGCTGGCGCTTTACCGCGTGATTGCCGAGACCCAGGTGCAGCAGACGCCTGAGCAGGTGATGAAGGCCGGTCTTGCCGGCACGGATGCCGCAGCAGTGAAAACACTGGATCATTTCATGGTGTTTTTAGTGCGCCTGGCGGGGGATATGGCCATGGCGCTGCAGGCCCGCGGCGGGGTTTATCTGGCGGGTGGCATAGCGCCCTCGCTGGTGGAGAAACTCAAGGCCCCGAAATACCGCGCCATCTTTGAAGAAAAGGGCCGCCTTTCGGAAGTGATGAAGCGCATTCCGCTTTATGTGATCACCGATCCATTCCCTGCCTTCAAGGGCTGTGCGGCAGCCTTGAATGCGGCATGAAAAATTCCGTTCTCCTCGTCATTGATGTGCAGAATGATTTCTGCCCTGGCGGCAGGTTGGCGGTATCTGGTGGAGATGAGATTGTGCCCCTCATCAACCGGATGGCGCGGGATTATGCCCATGTGGTGCTGACGCAGGATTGGCATCCAGAGGGTCATTCTTCCTTTGCCTCACAACATGCAGGCGCTGCCCCATTCTCCCAGATCGCCATGCCCTATGGCCCACAAACCTTGTGGCCTGACCACTGCGTTATCGGCAGCGAAGGCGCGGCTTTCCACAGTGAGCTGGATTTGCCGCAGGCAGAACTGATCATCCGCAAGGGGTTCCGCCGTGCCATCGACTCCTATTCCGCCTTTTTTGAAAATGACCACGCCACACCAACCGGCCTTGGCGGCTGTTTTCTGGAGCGCGGCTTTACCCACATCACATGCGTGGGCCTCGCCTTTGACTATTGCGTGCGTTATTCGGCAGAAGATGCACGCAAACTTGGCTTCGAAGTGGAAGTGATTGAGGCCGCCACCCGCGCCATTGATCTTGGCGGCTCGGTGGATGCCACCAAGAAGAGCTTCGTGACCCACGGCATCCGCCTCACGTGAACAACAACACGCCGCGTGGCATTGGGCTTTTTTGCCTTAACGTGTTCTTCGGAACACTTGTGGATGCGCCCGCAAAGTTTCTGCAGCACAGCGGCATTCCGATTTTCACGGTGGTATTCCTGCGTTATGCCATTGCCATGCTGGCACTGCTCAGCCTCTTTGCCTGGCGCAAAAGCTGGCCGCAGCGCAGCCAGAACATTCGCGTCAACCTCTTGCGCGGGGCCTTGCTCACGTCTTCCACCTTCGCCAACTTTTACGCTGTGGGGCACTTGCCGCTGGCACTGGTGGTGAGCATCAATTTTGCGGCGCCGCTGATTTCGTGCGCTCTGGCACCTTTCCTGCTGGGTGAACATGTTGGTCCGCGGCGCTGGGCTGCGGTAGTCGTGGGCTTCCTGGGCATCCTGCTGATCGTGCGGCCTGGCACAGACAGTTTCCAGCCTGCCATGCTGTTCAGCCTGTTCAATGCGCTGGTGATGGCGCTCT
>JAYTIG010000191.1:0-1965 GCA_043731995.1 Hyphomicrobiales bacterium | reverse complement strand
GAAATCATGCAGCAGAAGGCGCTTGCACCTTACATCTTGGCTGAGCGCTTGCCGGGTTCAGACAAAGTGAGTGACGAGCAGCTTTTCGACTATGCTTGCGCCAATGCCAAAACCGATCATCATCCCGTGGGCACATGTAAAATGGGCACGGATGAAGATGCGGTAGTGGCCCCCGATCTCAAGGTTCATGGCCTCGAAGGCCTGCGCGCGGCAGATTCTTCCATCATGCCGCTGATCCCATCCTGCAACACCAATGGTCCCACCATTATGATTGCGGAGAAAGCGGCAGACATGATCCGCGGCATGCCGCCGTTGCCCGCAGCGAAGATCAAGATTGCGGATCAGGGGATGGTTGCAGCGAAATCTTAATCCGTCATTCCAGCCAAGCCGGAGCGCAGCGCAGGCGCGAGCTGGAACCCCGCTTCAGAGCGTTGAGAACTTGAAGCGGGGTTCCAAATCGATTGCTTCGCATGCCGCTACGCAATCGTTTGGAATGACGATGATTGTTTATTCCTTGTTCGAAACGCCCGCACTGTCAAACGTTGCCATGCCATTGTGGCAGGCGAGTGCGGCTTTGACGATGCCAGCGGCCAGTGCGGCGCCTGATGCTTCGCCCAACCGCATGCCGAGATTGAGCAGGGGGGCCTTGCCCATTTCATTGAGCAGGCGCTGATGCGCGGGCTCTGCCGAGCAATGGCCAAAGAGGCAATGATCCAGCGCAGAATTATCATATTTGTAGAGAACAGCTGCCGCGGCCGTGGCCACATAGCCATCCACAATCACCGGCACTTTTTGCATGCGGCCCGCCAGAATGGCACCTGCCATAGCCGCCAGCTCGCGCCCGCCCAAGCGGCGCAACACTTCCAGCGGATCATGCAAATGATCCTTGTGCAGGGCCACAGCGCGGTTCACCGCATCGGCCTTGCGCTTCAAGCCACCGGCGTCAACGCCCGTGCCCGGCCCTACCCATTCCTCACCCTTGCCGCCGAAAATCCCGCAGGCCAAAGCAGCAGCAATGGTGGTGTTGCCAATACCCATTTCGCCGATGCAGAGAAGATCGCAGCCACCAGCAATGGCCTCCATGCCGTAAGCAATGGTGGCGGCGCAGTCCTTCTCGCTGAGTGCGGCTTCAACCGTGATATCACCCGTGGGTTGTTCCAGCGCCAATTCAAAAACTTTCAGGCCAAGATCATAGGCCTTGCAGATTTGATTCACCGCCGCACCACCGTTTTGGAAATTGGCCACCATCTGGAAAGTCACTTCTTGCGGATAAGCCGCCACACCCTGTTTCACCACGCCATGATTGCCTGCGAACACGGCCACGACTGTCCGGTCTGCGCGGGGCGGATAGTGATGCTGCCAGCCTGCGATGAATTCGGCGATCATTTCCAGCTTGCCCAAGGCGCCAGGCGGCTTGGTAAGCACGGCATCGCGGGCCTTAACCTTGGCGATGGCCTCGGCATCTGGCCCCGGCATGTCATTCAAGAGTGCGCGAATATCGTCAAAAGGCAAGCCTGTGGTCATCATCAATTCCTGTTATGCTTGAACTAAATTAGGCGATGCGTCTAACACAGGGGCCGGGGAAAACGGCATAACAATTATCCATGAGCGACACATTCATCGATCCAGAGCCAGAGACACAGCGGTTTCGCCCGGTAGCGGAATTCATTGTGGCCCTGCGCTTCCTGACGCGCCTGCCCATTCCCTTTGCCCGCACGGTTGATCCTGTGCCGCTGTTTGTGGCCATGCGCAGCTTTGCGCTGGCCGGGGCCTTGCTGGGTGCGGCCAATGGCGCCGTGTTGGTTGGCCTGGGTTGGTTGCATTTGCCGGGGCTGATTTCTGCGGCCTTGGCGCTGGGCTTCGGGCTTTTGATCACCGGCGCCTTGCATGAGGATGGCCTGGCTGACACCGCCGATGGCCTGTTTGGTGGCCACACGCGTGAGCACCGCCTTGAGATCATGCGTG
>JAYTIG010000190.1:0-1966 GCA_043731995.1 Hyphomicrobiales bacterium | reverse complement strand
AGAGTTTAAAGAAAGTTCGGTAGGCACCGATGTCATTCTCATTCAACACCAGATGATTGATTGAAACCCCACAGGTCACAGGCAGGCCTTTGGCCTTGGCCGCACGCATAACCTCAACCGAAGCAGCACATGAAATTTGCGCTGCATGATAGCGCGCACCCGTCATCTCCACGAGGCGCAAATCACGCTCCAACATAATCACTTCAGACATCGCCGAATTGCCGGAAAGTCCCAAACGAGATGCTGCCTCACCAGAGTTCATCACTCCAGACGAAAGCGTCGGCTCTTCCACATGCTGCACCACCAACATGTCGAAATCTTTTGCATACATCAGTGCGCGGCGAAACATATTGGCATTGGCCACAGCCTTGGTGGCATCGGTCACAGCCACGGCACCGGCTGCCTTGACCAGTCCAATCTCGCTCATCAGTTCGCCGTTCAGGCCCTTGGTAATGGCAGCCATCGGCACAACCCGCACCAAGGCCGTATCTCGCGCCCGCCGCAAAACATAATCCACAATCGCGGCATCATCGATCACCGGCTGGGTGTTTGGCATCACGATCATTGTGGTCACACCGCCAGCCGCCGCTGCTTCAGAAGCAGAAGCCAAAGTCTCGCGGTATTCTGTTCCGGGTTCTCCCGTTGACACATGCATATCAATCAGCCCGGGGATCAACAGCTTGCCTTTACAATCTGTCACCTCGGTGCCAGCGCCCACCATGCCACGCGTCACCTGTGGCCCTACAGCCAAAATCCAGCCGTCCTCAACCAGAATGCCACCCTTGCCGCTTAAGCCCTGAGCAGGGGCCACAATCTGCGCGTTGATCCAGGCGCGGCGTTTATAGGCGTTGCGGTTGATCATGTGTGCGCTCCATTGCGCGATAACGCATCAAGCACAGCCATGCGCACAGCCACACCCATTTCAACCTGCTCGCGGATCACCGATTGCGCACCATCAGCCACACTGGAGTCGATCTCAATGCCACGGTTCATCGGGCCCGGATGCATCACCAACGCCCCCGCTTTTGCATATTCCAGCTTCTCTTCGGTTAGACCATAAAAATGATAATATTCGCGCTGAGAAGGCACAAACGCCCCGCTCATCCGCTCCAATTGCAAGCGCAACATCATAACCACATCTGCGCCTTCAAGCCCGCGCTTCATGTCATGAAACACGTCCACACCAAAATTGGCGATGCCAGATGGAAGCAGAGTTGAAGGCCCAACCACACGAACCGAAACGCCCATCTTGCCCAGCAATTGAATGTTCGAGCGGGCCACGCGCGAATGCAGAACATCGCCGCAAATCGCCACAGTCAGTCCTTGAAGCTTTCCAAAATGGCGGCGAATGGTCAGCGCATCGAGAAGCGCCTGCGTGGGGTGTTCGTGTTGCCCGTCACCGGCATTGATCACCGCGCAAGATACTTTCTGCGCCAGCAATTCAACCGAGCCCGAAGATTGATGCCGCACCACCAGAAAATCCGGGTGCATGGCGTTGATCGTCATGGCCGTATCAAGAACCGTCTCGCCCTTGGAAATCGCCGAAGTCGAAACCGCCATATTCATCACATCCGCCCCCAACCGCTTGCCCGCAATTTCAAACGAACTTTGCGTGCGGGTGGAAGCTTCAAAGAACAGGTTTACTTGGGTGAAACCGGTGAGGATCGGCTGGCGCTTATCAGCGCCCCGGTTCACGTCCACATAGGTATCGGCCAAATCAAGCAAGGCCGGAATTTCAAGTGGAGAAAGATCGCTGATCCCCAGAAGGTGAGGGGACTTGAAGAGCAGAGGGCGGGCGATGCGCGATGTCATTAAAGGGGCGTGATAGGGGAAAAGAAGTTCGGGAGCAAGGGGATGGGTTGGTTGTTAATTGAGGAAAACTGGTTAGGATAAATTCTCCTGCATGTTTTGAGGATCCATTAGCTTTTTTCATCAAACAAATCAATTTATGAGTCGTTTGTTTTCA
>JAYTIG010000189.1:0-5358 GCA_043731995.1 Hyphomicrobiales bacterium | reverse complement strand
CCGTTGTACGTCAGATATGAGATTTTGGATTTGCCGATTCAATTCCCCCTTTTCAACATTGAAGCTTGGGAGCAAGCTGTTTTGATCAGCACGGGCAGGGAGTTTATCCATGATTATTTATCCTGATCTGGAATTGCGCAAAGGCCGCCTCGTCAATCTCATCCGCAATCGAATTGATAGCCCGCTGATATATGATGTTGATCCGGTGCAGGCCGCCCATGACCTTGCTGCCCAAGGGGCCGAGTGGCTGCATGTTGTTGATCTTGACGCGGTGTTTAACGAGGGAGACAACACTGAACTCATCAAGGAAATCATTCGCACCGTTGGTTGCTCGGTGCAAGTGGGTGGTGCGATCAGGTCAATAGAAAAAGTGCACGGCTGGATGGATGCGGGGGCTGGCCGCGTGGTGATTGCCACGGCTGCGGTCAAATATCCGCATTTTGTGAAGGTGGCAGCGACCGCCTATCCCGATGCCGTTGTTGTGAGCATTGATGCGCGCGGCGGTTTTGTGGTGGTGGATGGCTGGACAACAACGACCACCTTTACGCCCATTGAATTTGCCCAGCAGTTCAAAGATGTGGCGTTGGCAGCCATCGTGTTTACCGACATCGACCGCGATGAGGATTACCCCGACAGCACCATGTCTCACGCAGCGGCCCTTGCAGCAAAAATCCGCACACCCGTCATTGTAAGTGGCGTTGTGAAAAGCCTCGATGATATTTCGACGCTCTCCTTCTTGCCAAACATTACAGGTGTCATCACCAGCCGTGCACTGTTCGGCGGCGCCTTTACCTTCGCCCAAGCCAACGCCATCGCAATGGAGCGGCACGCCAAGAATGCTCCATTCAGGTGAGTTTGGGTTGTGCCAAAGTGAGGCTCCGGCAGTGCTGACGGATTAATGAAACACAAAGTTTGCGGCTTGCGGGTTTGGGTTTCGGTGGGGTGACGCTGATAGTGCATTTAATTCATCGCAACTGAACCGTACCCATCCTCGCCCATCTCGCTCAAGCCGGGTCCTGCCGATCTTCCTCCGGCCCCACCGGGCGCAGCAGGGGGCGTTTGGCACCGAAGACGGGCGCGCGTGGAGCGCGGAAGGGAACCACGTCCTCAACCGATTGCGATGCCTGCCGCGCTGGTGCGGCTTCCTGCTCGTAGGTTTCGCCGATGCCGCTTTCGACCACCAGATCCTGATGGCCGCCGATCAGAACCAGATGTTCCACATCATCGCGGCGCAACAGCACCAGGCGGCGGGATTGATCGATCTCGCAATACTCAATAATGCCCAACCGCATGCCCTTGCGGCCACGGGCACGGCCCTTGAACATGCGGAACACCAGCAGCAGCACAATCAGCACCGCCAAAACGCCCAAGGCGGCAAGAATGTAATTCGTATAGGGCTGTATCATTTCCAACATGGGAACTCCTCGCGACAAACCAACTTGATGGGATGGGAAACCTAACATGAAATTCAATTGCAACCAAGCCTGCCTGTAGGCTGCGGATTTTGCTTGGCTGATTTGCGAAGATTGCGGAAGGCCGCTGCGGTTTGGCCTATATTCCGTACGATTCGGGGTTGTGGATGACGGACCAGGCAAAAACTGAGAATTCTGGCGTGGGGCAGATTGCCGCCAAGATCATCCTGCCTGCCTTGGCTGCAGCACTGGTTCTGGGTGCCTATTTCTATCTGCTGGAGCGCAGCATGAACCTGCCGGAGCAGGTGGTGAAAGCGGGGGCTTATCTTTTCACTTTCCTTGGTCTGGCCTGGTTGATCTCGGCGGTTGTACGCCTGTTTCAAAGCGCCTCACCCGATGGTGAGCGGCAGTTTTACGATGCTTTAGTGGATGCGCTGGGCGACCCAGCGGTTATCGTCGATGGCAAGGGCAGGGCGGTCTATGCGAATGCACCATTCCTGAAGATTGCATCCAGGGCTGGCGTATCGCGGTTGGTGGGTTTTGACATTCTCTATTCCGGCTATGCCGATTTTGTGGAACCCATTTATCAATTGGGGCAAGCGGCCAAGGACGGCAAACCTGCGGCGCGGGATTTGCGGCTGGCGGGGGGATCATCAGCGCCTTTTGCCGCAAGTGATGAGGCCAAGTGGCTGCGGCTTTCGGTGGCTCCCATGGCGCGCAACACGCGCAGCGCCAAAACGCTATGGCGGCTCTCTGACATCACCGCAGACAGGCTGCATCAGGAGAATGCCTTCTCGCGTTTGCAGTTCATCATCTCTTATCTTGATCAAGCGCCAGTTGGCTTTTTCTCCACGTTGCCCAATGGGCGGGTTGACTATGTGAATGCCACGCTGGCCGGTTGGTTAGGTTTTGATCTGGTCACCATGCAATCGGGCAAGATGCAGCTTTCGGAATTGCTGGGCGCGGAAGGAGCCAAGGTTCTGCGCTCAGTGGCACCGGTGAAGAGCGAGCACCGGGTTGATTCATTCCTGCTCCCCTTGCGCAATAAAGCGGGCGAGACGCATTATTTCCGCCTGATCAACCGCGCGGATTTTGATGCTGAGGGAACACCACTTCCGGCGCGCTGCATGGTGATGAAGGCGCAAGGGGCCGAAGCTGCAGCCATGCCTGAGGCCGATGGCGCCGTGGATAAGGCCCGCTTCATGGCTTCGGTTCCCATCGGCTACGCCGAAATTGACCCAGCCGGAAAACTGGCGACGGCCAATGCGCAGTTTTTAGGTCTGTCATCCTCCATTGGCCTTGGCGGCAATTTTGCTGCGGCCCTGGATGCGGCGAGTGCACAGCGCTTTGCCGATTTGCTTATGGCCCTGGCCCGCCAGCCGGGCGATGTGCATGACATGGATTGCACCTTTGCCGGGCCACAGCCGCGCAGCGCGCATCTCAGCTTGTCCAAAGGTGAAGGCGATGGGCCGGTGGCTGTTTTCGCCATCGACAAAACCGAAAGCCGCTTGCTGGAAGCGCAATTGGCGCAGAGCCAGAAGATGCAGGCTATTGGCCAGCTTTCATCCGGCCTGGCGCATGACTTCAATAACATGCTCACCCCCATTATCGGTTTTGCCGATTTGCTGCTGACCAAGATGCGGCCAACCGACCCGAGCTTCCAGGATGTGATGGCCATCAAGCAGAATGCAAATCGCGCGGCTGGCCTTGTGCGCCATCTGCTGGCCTTTTCGCGCAAGCAGACGATGCAGCCCAAGGTGCATGATCTTTCGGAATCCATGTCTGACCTTGGCTTGCTGCTCAAACGGGTGGTGGGTGACAAGGTTGACTTGCGCATCACCCATGGGCGCGACCTGTGGCCGGTGATGGTGGATATTCACCAGATGGAACAGGTGATTGTGAACCTGGCGTCCAATGCGCGCGATGCCTTGCCCAAGGGTGGGCGGCTTGAGCTTTCAACCTATAACGTGACCGAACAACAAGCGCAGGCCATTGGCCATGCCCTGCCGCCCGCAGACTATGTGGTGGTGCAATCCACTGACACAGGCGAGGGCATCCCCAAGGACATCGTCAACAAGATCTGGGATCCGTTCTTCACCACCAAGGAAGTGGGCAAGGGCACCGGACTTGGGCTTTCCATGGTTTACGGCTTTGTGAAGCAATCGGGCGGATTCATTTATTGCGACAGTGAAGTGGGCAAGGGCACCACCTTCCGCATCTTCCTGCCACGGCATGTGGTAGAGGCAGGTGCGGTTGAAGCGTTGAAGCCGGTTGAGGTTGCCGTTCCTGTGCGTGAGGATTTCTCTGGCCGTGGCCGAGTGCTGATTGTGGAGGATGAAGACTCGGTTCGCGCCTTTGCAGCGCGCGCACTCACTTCGCGCGGCTATACCGTGGTTGAGGCCAATAGCGGCGAGATTGGCCTTGAAGTGATCGAAAGCGACAAAGATGGTTTTGAACTCATCCTTTCTGATGTGGTGATGCCAGAGATGGATGGGCCAACCATGCTGAAGGAATTGCGCAAGCGTGGTATCACTTCGAAGTTCATCTTCATGTCAGGCTATGCCGAAGACGCCTTTGAAAAATCACCTGACAGCCCGACCGATTTCAGCTTTCTGCAGAAGCCGTTTTCGCTGAAGCAGTTGGTGGAAAAGGTGAAAGCGGAACTGGGCTAAGCCCAAGTTCTGTCTTGGCTTTCGGGTTCATGCCCGCAAATTCTGCCATCCCGACGATTTACAACTTATGCGAGTTTTTGCGTTAAATTGCAATTTAAGATTTGAAGTTTTAGATGAATCACACTAAAAGTTGTAGTCGAGGAGGGCTGGGAAGCCGTATTGTTTCGGGCGGTAAACGGAACTGATCTTTCGTCGATGAGTTTTGACTTCTGCTGAGCAGGCGGAGCGGTAACTGGCAACGCTTCGCATGCCAGCAGCAGAAGCCCGGGTGTGCGTACTTCTCCCCCCAAGAATGAGGCGGCTGTCGTGCATTCTATGGCCCCTGCAACGCACATCCGGGCCCTTTTTCATCCACAACACGCCGGGTAAGCCCGTTGGCGGCCAAGTTCGCCAAGCGTTCCAGCAATACAACCTGATGCAGCTCCTGGCTGTGCCGATTTCTCAAATTTGATGATAAGTGTTTGAATTGCAAATCAAAAATTTTGATTGCAAAAAGCTCTTGCCATTGGAACTAAAATAGAACATACAAGCAACAAGCGTGGAACACACTTCGGCGCCCAAGTTTGGTTCACAGTTCAGTTCACATGAGATAAGAGGAGACTGCAATGGCACAAGCCAATCTGAGGGTTGTTGAGAATATGGGGACTGACAAGAACAAGGCGCTGGAAGCGGCGCTGAGCCAGATTGAGCGCGCTTTCGGCAAGGGCTCCATTATGAAACTGGGCGCCAACACGGCGATGGACGTGGAGGCGATTTCCACCGGTTCTCTCAGCCTTGATATTGCCCTTGGCATCGGCGGCTTGCCGCGCGGGCGTGTGGTTGAAATTTATGGGCCGGAATCTTCTGGCAAGACGACGCTGGCCCTTCAGACCATCGCAGAATCCCAAAAGGGCGGTGGCATTTGTGCCTTTGTGGATGCTGAACATGCGCTGGATCCGGTTTATGCCAAGAAGCTTGGCGTCAATATTGACGATCTTCTGATCTCGCAGCCCGACACGGGCGAGCAGGCGCTTGAAATCGCTGACACGCTGGTGCGCTCTGGCGCCATCGAAATCCTGGTGATTGACTCAGTGGCGGCCCTGACCCCCAAGGCCGAGCTTGAGGGGGAGATGGGTGACAGCCTTCCCGGCCTGCAGGCCCGCCTGATGAGCCAGGCTTTGCGCAAGCTCACGGCCTCGATTTCCAAATCCAATTGCATGGTGATCTTCATCAACCAGATCCGCATGAAGATTGGCGTGATGTTCGGTTCTCCCGAAACCACCACGGGCGGCAAT
>JAYTIG010000188.1:0-5358 GCA_043731995.1 Hyphomicrobiales bacterium | reverse complement strand
CCGTCCACCGTGATCTTGCCAGTGACGCGACAGGTTGGGATCGTATCATTCATGCGGTTGATGGAACGCAAGAAGGTGGATTTGCCGCAACCCGAAGGTCCAATGAAAGCTGAGACCGCCTTGTCAGGAATGGTAATCGAGAGATCCTTGATGGCGTGTTTTTCACCATAATAGACATTCACATCTTCAGCCACGATCTTGGCTGGATTGAGAGCCACGATCTTGGGCGGTTCTGGGGTGAAAACCGTTTTGTATCGCATATCGTTCATCGAAGTCACCAGCGTCTTTCAAATTTGCGGCGCAGATAGATTGCACCGGCATTCATAAGGAACGAGAACAACAGCAAGACAATCGTGGCAGCACCGGTGCGGGCAGCAAACCCGCGCTCGGCCGAAGTGGCCCACATGTAAATCTGAATGGGCAGTGCGGTTGCCGGCTCCAGAACAGATTTCGGGGGATCAACAATAAAGGCCACCATGCCAATCATCAGGAGGGGTGCGGTTTCACCCAGCGCACGCACCAGGCCGATAATGGTGCCCGTGAGGATGCCGGGGATCGCCAAAGGCAAAACATGATGAAAAATGGTTTGCATTTTTGAGGCACCAACGCCGAGTGCTGCTTCCTTGATGGAAGGTGGAATTGAGCCAAGCGCGGCACGCGTGGCAATGATGATCGTTGGCAGGGTCATCAGTGATAGCACAAGACCGCCAACCAGAGATGCTGAACGCGGCAAGCCAAAGCCATTGATGAAAATGGCAAGCCCCAGCAACCCAAACACAATCGAAGGTACAGCCGCAAGATTGTTGACATTGACTTCGATCAGATCGGTCCAACGGTTTTTTGGCGCAAACTCTTCAAGATAGATCGCACTGGCTACACCCAGGGGAACCGCCATGAAGATCACAATCAGCATCATATAGAGTGATCCGATGATCGCCACCAAAAGACCTGCACTTTCAGGTTTGCTTGATGCACCATTGGTAAAGAGTCCGGTATTGAAGTCCTGCGAAACCTTGCCAGCCTTCTGCCATTCGTCAATCCACGCCAGTTGCTGATCGCTCACCTGGCGGTCAGCTTCAGGAACTGTGCGATCGATGTTGCCCTTTAAAACCGCATCAACGCGGTCAGAAGCGATAAGTGAAACATCAACGGTTTTGCCGATGATTGAAGGATCTGCCAACACCTTGTCACGCAATTGCGTGTCAGCCGAATCGGAGATCAATTCCATGGCGTGTTTGCGTGCAGGCTTGTTATCTTCCGGAACCGCAAGTGCCGCATAGACACTTTCCTTGATTAAAGACTGATAGTCGGCGCCCATGAGAGTGTCGTGGTTCTTGGTGCCATCAGGATCAATGACCGCAGCATCAAACTTGACGGGAACAGAAATGTGGCTTTGCAGGAACGCGGAATAGCCTTTGCCAATGATTGATGTGAACAATACCAAAATGGCCAAAAAGCAGAAAGCAATCGCTGCCACGCCATAGGCCCGGAACCGCCATTCAGCCCGCCTGCGTTTTGCAATCAGGCTCGATGCCATGCCCCACCTCGTCTGCACCATGTCACTCATTCGTATTGCTCACGATACTTGCGCACGATGGATAGTGCGATGATGTTGAGACCCAGCGTGAAAATGAACAACGTCAGGCCCAGTGCAAATGCCACCAATGTTTGAGGCGAATTGAATTCCAGGTCACCGGTCAACTGGCTAACGATCTTGACGGTCATGGTGGTGACGGGTTTGAAAGGATTTGCCGTAAGATTGGCCGCAATACCTGCCGCCAAGACAACGATCATCGTTTCACCCACGGCGCGCGACACGGCCAAAAGCGAAGCGCCCACAATGCCAGGAAGAGCCGCAGGAAGGATCACTCTCTTGATGGTCTCGGATTGCGTGGCCCCCAATCCATAAGAGCCTTCGCGCAGCGAGTTTGGCACTGCACTCAAAATATCATCCGAAAGGGATGACACGAATGGTATGATCATCACACCCATTACAAACCCTGCACAAAGCACCGAGTTCGGTGAAATATCGAGCCCAACATTGTTGCCCAGGTGGTTGAGCAAGGGCCCGAATGTGGAGAGCGCAAAGAAGCCGTAGACGATCGTTGGGATGCCAGCCAGGATTTCCAGCGCAGGCTTTGTAAATGCGCGCACGCGTGGCGTGGCATATTCAGACATGTAGATCGCCGCGATCAAGCCGACTGGAACGGCCACAAGCAAGGCCACAAAGGTGATAAAGAATGTGCCCCAAAGCAACGGCAACAATCCGAATTGGCCTGATGTTCCAGTCGCGCCAGCAGCTGAGAATCTTGGATCCCACACGGTGCCGAACAGGAAACTCAGGATCGGAACAGATTTGAAAAAGCTAATGCTTTCCGAGAGTACAGAGAGCACGATGCCCAAAGTCGTCAACACGGCAATGCTGGAGGCCAGCATCAGCGCATAGCGAACAACGGTTTCAACGCCGTTGCGGGCCCGGAACAATGCCGTTTGCCGCAGCCACGCAAACGCAAAGCCGATAGCGCCTAAAGCAAGCGCCAGACCAGCGATCACCCAAGCGCTGGCGGAGAGCATGCGCGCCTTGTTGAGGGCCGCATCAATGACATAACCTTGCGGCGGCTCAACCAGAGTCATCTGCATTTTTGTCATCAATGCAATTGCAGCATCGCCGCCAGAGCGCAGCGTTTGCAGATCATTGGCTGGGAGATGACCCACAACGGGGACCAATCGATTGATCAGGCTAAAAGCGAGGGACCGGTCTCCCGGTGGCAGCGCCTGGATTTCCGCCGGCAAGCTTGCGGTCATGCGCTGGTCGATGACAGAGGGGGAAACCATCAGCCATGCAGCCAGCAGGGCAATCGGCAAAAGGGTCGTGGCCAGTGCAAAATACAGCCCGTGATAGTTCGGCAGGGAATGCAGGATTCTACCATTGTCGCGCAACTGAATGGCGCGCGTGCGGCCCATAACGTAAGCGGCCGCACCTAGGGCGATCAACAACACAAACAGGTATGAAGAACTCATATCATCCTCTTGATCGCCCGCATCATGCAGGAACGGTTGACTGCGGGACCAGGGCAAACACAGACCCTGCATCCCGCAATCTTCAGGGCAATTACTTGCCCATTACTGTGCCGTTCTTGACGATGTCTTGAACAGCCTTCAATTCGGCGTCCGGTGCCGGAACAAGACCAGCATCAGCAAGCGAACCCTTGGCACCGGAAACTTTGTCCGACACGAAATAGGCCGCATATTCCATGATACCCGGAACAACGCCGACATGGGCTTTCTTGATGTAGAAGAACAAGGGGCGCGAAACCGGATATTTTCCGGTAGCCACGGTTTCAACCGAAGGAACGATGCCAGAAATCGGGGCAACCTTCAGCTTGTCACTGTTGTTCTGGTAGAAAGAAAGGCCAAACACGCCCAGGGCCTGCTTGTTGGCAGCCAGACGGGCAAGGGTTTCGGTATAGTCGCCATCGATATCAACTGAGGCGCCATCCTTGCGCATCTTCACGCAAGCTTTGGCAGCGTCGTCCTTGGACATGCCACCAGCCATCAAGGCAGCATCCCCCTTCACAGCAACGCAACCTGCAGCCAGAACCTTCTGCTCAAACACTTCGCGTGTGCCGTGCTTTTCGCCAGGAACAAATGCAATGATTGGCATGTCGGGCAACTTGTCATTGACCTGCTTCCAGCTCTTGTTCGGATTGTCGATCATCTTGCCATCCTTGTCGGGAACCTGGGCAGCAAGAGCGAGGTAGATGTCAGCCGGAACCAACGCCACATCGGCAGCCGACTTGTCGAAGGCAAACACAATGCCATCATATCCGAACTGAACCTTGACGATGTCTTTCACGCCATTGGCAGCGCAGGTGGCAATTTCTTCATCCTTTATGGGGCGCGAAGAATTTGCAATGTCGATCGTATCTTCGCCAACGCCCTGGCAGAACTGCTTGATGCCAGCGCCAGAGCCGCCCGATTCAACAACCGGTGCCTTGAATTTTGAGTTTGCCTTGGCAAATCCTTCAGCCACGATTTGGGCATAGGGAAGAACTGTGGAAGAACCGGCGATGTGAACTTGGTCGCGCGCGGCAAATGCCGGCGCCGCGGCCAGTGCCAAGGCTGATACGGCGAAAAGGAAACGTGTCATCTGAAAATCTCCATGTCGTTTGACGCCAGCCTCGTTAGGGGCTCTGGATTGCGCTTGTGCGACAATGAAGTGACAGCAATATGACAGTTTAACGCTTTGAATTATAAAGAGGTATTGAGACTGTAAAAGTGGTGCCTTGCCCCACTTGGGAGGCAATGCCAAGCTTCCCGCGATGGCGAGAGACAATATGCTTCACGATGGCCAGGCCTAGTCCTGTGCCGCCACGCGCACGGCTTTCCTGTGTGGAGACGCGGTAAAACCGTTCCGTCAGTCGCGGAATGTGATCTTCCGCAATGCCGCGGCCAAAGTCCTGCACAATAAGAACGCCATCATTCATTTGTGCTTGGCAGGCAATGACCACGCGCCCGCCAGAACCACCATATTTGATGGCATTTTCCAGCAAGTTCTGCACCACCTGCAGAAGTTCATCTGCATCTCCAGCCACAAGCGCAGACTTTGCGTCTTGTGCTTCCATCACAACATTGTTTTCTTGCGCCAGGTTTTTCAAATTGCTTTGGGCCTGGCGGATGACGTCCACAAGATCAACCCGCGCATTCGGGCGCACATGTTCATTGAGTTCGATGCGGCTCAGCGTCAGCAGGTCATCAATCAGACGCTTCATGCGCCGGGCCTGCACCGACATGGTGGCCAGAAACTTTTCGCGCGCCTTGGCATCGTCACGCGCAGCACCCTGCAAGGTTTCAATGCTTCCGATAATGGCCGCCAATGGCGTGCGCATTTCATGTGATGCATTGGCGACAAAATCCGAGCGCATGCGCTCAATGCGCTGTTCACGCGTCAGATCACGGAACACAATAAGACATTCACCAGCTGCGCCTATAGGAGCAATGTGAACACTGAACTGCCTTATGGGTCGGCCAGCAATTTCAATATCGATCAAAACCGGCTGGCGGGATTCGGCCACTTGGGAGAGTGCGGCATGAAACGCCGGTTCGCGGATCAAGCCTTTGGCGGAAATGCCGCGAAGGTTGCCACCGAGAATGTCGGTAGCCAACATATTGGCGGCACTCACTTCGCCGCCAACGCCAACGATCAACGCGCCATCAGGCAGAGCATCAATCAGTTCTGCCGATGTCATCTTGGATGGCTCCAAAACGCAAATGAAGGAAATTGGAGCGGGCGAGGCGAATCGAACGCCCGACCCTAACCTTGGCAAGGTTATGCTCTACCCCTGAGCTACGCCCGCT
>JAYTIG010000187.1:0-5359 GCA_043731995.1 Hyphomicrobiales bacterium | reverse complement strand
CCAATGTCACGCAAAGCTGGTTAATGGCGCAGGCTGTGACCAAGCAAATGTTGAAGCAAGGGCAGGGCGGCAAGATTGTGCTGATGTCCTCTGCGCGTGGCCTGCTTGGCCATCCGGCGGGTTACACTGCCTATTGCGCCTCGAAATCTGCCATCGATGGCATCACCAGAGCGCTGGGCTGCGAGTTAGGGCCAACTGGCATCACGGTCAACGCCATTGCGCCAACAGTCTTCCGCTCGCCGCTCACGGCCTGGATGTTTGCCGACGACGAAAAGGCCAAGACCACACGCGCAGGTTTTCTCGCCCGCGTTCCCAAAGTCCGCTTGGGCGAACCAGCAGATCTGGCCGGGCCGCTGATGTTCCTTTGCTCGCGTGCTTCTGATTTCTACACTGGCCACGTACTTTATGCAGATGGCGGCTATACAGCGGGATGAGCGAGCGCGTCGCCATCATCGGTGCAGGGCTCATGGGCCACGGCCTCGCGCTGGTCTTCGCGCAGGGAGGGCATGAGGTTTGGGTGACGGACCCGCAAGCTGAACAACTTGCAACCCTTCAAACGCGCATTGCTGAAACACTGAATTCGCTCGGTGCGGCACCTGAATGTATGGCGCTGGTTCATTCCGCACTTACGCTCGAAGACGCGGTTTCAAAAGCTGATGTGGTTGTTGAAGCCGCGCCGGAAATGCTGGCGTTAAAGCAGAGCCTCTTCGAACGCATCGAAGCGGCAGCGTCTGAGAACTGTATCCTCGCCTCCAACACTTCCGTCATCCCCATCACTAAAGTCATGGCCCGGGTCAAAAACAAAACGCGCGCGCTCGGAACTCATTGGTGGAACCCGCCCTATCTCGTGCCGCTGGTCGAAGTGATCCAGACAGCAGATACAGACCCCGCCGCTGTTACACGCATGATGGTTCTTCTCACCAATCTGGGCAAAGTGCCGGTGCATGTTAGAAAGGACGTGCCCGGATTTGTTGGCAACCGCCTGCAACATGCGCTGTGGCGCGAGGCGATTTCACTGATTGAGCATGGCGTCTGCGATGCCGAGACGATTGACCTTGTCGTGAAAAACAGTTTCGGCCGCAGGCTTGCGGTACTGGGCCCCATCGAAAATGCTGATCTTGTGGGCACGGATTTGACTCTCGATATTCACAGGCAGGTGTTGGCGGATCTTGAAGATGCCCACTTACCAAGTGCCTATCTGGAAAAGCTTGTGGCCGATGGAAAACTGGGTTTCAAGACCAATCAGGGATTTAGAGCCTGGACTGAAGGCGAGAAGCTAAATGTTCGCCAGCGCGTAAATGCCCATTTGGTGATGTTGAACAGAATTGGGAGGACATAAAGGCATGCGTTTTGATCAAGTAAATGAGCTGCTCAAGCCCGGCTACTTGTCGATTGAGTCAGGTGTCGTTCACCACGACGATGGCTACCAAACGGTCTGCGCATTGGCTCGCATGCCGCGTTGTCGTGCCAAGATGGTGGAATGGTGGTTCTCATGGTTGGGAGGCACCGATCAATACAAATGGTGGCATCCGGCGGACCATCTGTTCAGCGACTGGGAGGGGCGTCAACCCGGCACACACATTGGTTCAAGCCATTTAGTCCACGAATATCTCGCCGGTCCGGATGGCCCAATCTACAAGTTGCGGATCAACTTTCGCAACCCGCACGAATTTTTTGACGCCAAGCATTATGGAAACTTCAATGGCGCAGCGATTTGCGCCCATATCGGTGACCTAGAGCACCCGGTGAATTTCGGAAAGATGGTGCATTTTGTTCGCAACACCGATGCAGGTTGTGAAATGCGCTCACGCTTCTTTCTCGGTCACATTGAAAGCCGCGATCCAGCGAAGCCATTCAGTCCAGAACAGGCCTCGGCCATTCGCAGGGATAATGTGACGCCTGAACTGGGCCGGCGCCTGCATCAGCATTGCACCGAAGAGATGGGCTATCTCGCTGAATTATTGCCCATCCTTTACCGACAGGTCACGGGAGATGCTTCGTTCTGAACCAATCGGAAAGTCTTGTGCAATCTGCAAAATTTCGCTTTCATCTCACCAAAACAAAAAACGTCAACAGGAGGAAACTATGGTCGTCAAATTGTTAAATCGTCGTTCAGTTCTGAAATCAGCCGGAGCCTTGGTCGCGGCCCCGGCGATCTTGCGCGGCAACGCCTTTGCAGTTGGTGACACATTCAAGGTGGGCCTTGTCTCGCCCCTGACTGGCCCCTTGGCGGGCTTTGGAGAAGCACAGGAGTGGATCATTGGCGGATTGAAGGATGCGCTGGCCGGCGTTCAAAACAATGGCAAGCCCGTCAAGATTGAAATCGTGACCAAGGACTCGCAATCCAACCCTAACCGTGCGGCTGAAGTTGCGGGCGACCTGATCAACAAGGACAAGGTCAACCTGCTGCTTGCCAAAGACACGCCAGATACAACCAATCCGGCAGCCGATCAGGCAGAACTTGCCGGCCTTCCCTGTATAACCACCAACTGTCCTTGGCAGCCCTATTTCTTCGGGCGTGGCGGCAAGCCCGACAAGGGCTTCGATTGGACCTATCATTTCTTCTGGGGCCTGGAAGATATTATCGCCAACTTCCTAGCGATTTGGGACCAATCGGGTGCTGCCAAAAAGGTTGGCGGGCTGTTTCCCAATGATGCTGATGGCAATGCCTGGGGCGACAAAGATCATGGATTGCCTGGCCCTGTCACCAAGGCAGGATATGAATTGGTCGATCCAGGCCGCTATCAACCGCTGAATAACGACTTCTCTGCTCAGATTGCGGCTTTCAAGAAGGCCGGGGTTGAGATCGTTACAGGCGTGATGATTCCACCTGACTTTGCGACCTTCTGGTCCCAGGCTGCGCAGCAGGGTTTCAAGCCAAAGGTGGTGACGATCGGCAAAGCGTTGCTGTTCCCCTCGACACTTGATTCCTTCGGTGACCGCGGCAATGGCCTGACAACTGAAGTGTGGTGGACTCCCACCTATCCATTCAAGTCAAGCCTCACAGGAATGAGTGCCGCTGATCTGGCCGCTAGCTATGAAAAGGCCAGCGGCAAGCAATGGACGGCTACGCTTGGCTTCAGCCACGCG
This sequence comes from Hyphomicrobiales bacterium, assembly GCA_043731995.1. Lineage (GTDB taxonomy): Bacteria > Pseudomonadota > Alphaproteobacteria > Rhizobiales > Aestuariivirgaceae > Aestuariivirga. Next base: position 2,269 of record JAYTIG010000187.1, on the reverse strand, counting down.
ATTTGGGAAGTTGCCATCGATGTGATCAAGCGCGCCAAGGATCTTTCTGATGCGAAATCAATTCTTGATGCAATCGCTGCCACAGATCTGCAAACAATTGTGGGGCCAGTGAAGTGGACTGGCCAACCCGTGAAGAACGTGTCCAAGACTCCACTCGCAGGTGGGCAATGGGTGAGGAACAATGGCAAGTATGAGCTTGTGATTGTAGCCAATCCGCAGCAACCAAACATACCCATTGGCGGTAAGCTGAAGTTGTTGAACTAGTTGATAGGGGAGGGCGGTTCACTGCCCTCCCCACTTTTTCTGAGCTGCATTCATCGCAAATGGCACTTCTTTCTCTTTCCGGCCTCACCAAAAAATATGGCGCGTTGGTTGTGACCGACGCGATCAGCCTTGACGTGCCTGAAGGTGAGATTGTCGGCATCCTTGGGCCCAATGGCGCGGGCAAAACCACGCTTTTCAATCTTATCGCCGGCACAGTGAAGCCCGATCATGGCCTGGTGCATTTCAATGGCGAAGACATCTCGAAGCTTGGCGCGTCCGAGCGTTGCAGGCGCGGGGTCTCGCGCTCTTTTCAAGTGCCGCATCCCTTCAGTGGAATGAGTGTTTTTGAAAATGTTCTCGTTGGCGCAACTTTCGGGCGGGAACCCCTGAACCCAGAGACCCGCGCGCTTAGCGTGCTGGAACAAACGGGCATGAAGGCCAAGGCCAATCTGATGGCTGGCGGGCTCACGCTGCTCGACCGCAAGCGATTGGAAATGGCGCGGGCGCTAGCCGCCAATCCGAAGCTTTTACTTCTTGATGAAATTGCAGGTGGCCTCACCGAAAGTGAATGCGCCTCGCTCCTCTCGGGCATCAGGGATGTTCACGCTGCGGGGGTCACCATTGTGTGGATTGAACACGTTGTGCATGCCTTGCTCTCTGTCGCGCAGCGTCTGGTGGTGATGAATTTCGGCAAATTGATTGCCGATGGCACGCCCCGTGATGTAATGGCCAGCCGTGAAGTGAAGAGTGTTTACCTCGGCGAGGAAGTCAATGTCTGAGGCACTTTTCATTGTTGAAGATCTTCAGGCCTCCTACGGTGACGCGCGCGCATTGCATGGTGTGTCTTGCGCCGTCAACAAGGGCGAGGTGCTTGCGCTCATCGGTTCCAATGGCGCGGGCAAGAGTACGTTGCTGAAATCCATTTGTGGTTTAGTCAATCACACGCAGGGCCGCATCATCTTCAAGGGTGAAGACATCACGCGCTTGCCCGCCAATGAAATTGTGCGGCGGGGCATTGCATTGGTGCCAGAGGGCCGTCGCCTGTTTCCTTCGCTCTCAGTTGAGGAAAATCTGATCCTGGGCGGCAAGGTGGCTAGGCCCGGCCAATGGAATCTAAAAGCGGTCTGTGGCCTGTTCCCAATTCTCGATGAAAAGCGCCATCAGCCTTCAACCTCATTGTCGGGTGGCCAACAGCAGATGGTGGCCATTGGCCGCGCGCTGATGTCCAACCCGGATTTGCTCTTGTTGGATGAATTGAGCCTTGGCCTTGCCCCAATCGTCATCAAAGACATTTATGATCTTCTGCCGCGCATCACCGGCGGCGGCTTGAGTGCAATTCTGGTAGAGCAGGACGTGACACGCGCCCTTGCCTCGGCCAGCCGCTTCATGTGCCTGCAAGAGGGCCATGTTTCGCTCGAAGGCGAACCCAAAGCCCATTCGCGCGAAGCTGTCACACGCGCTTATTTTGGAACCTGAGCCCATGGAATGGATCAACGCAATTGTGCAGGGCATTCTGGTGGGCGGGCTTTATGCGTTGTTTGCCGCCGGCCTCTCGCTGATCTTTGGCGTGATGCGTCTAGTCAACATTGCACATGGCGATTTCATTGTGGGTGCTGCCTATATTGCCTTTGTGGTGATCCACGCCACTGGCCTTCATCCCTTGGCCAGCCTCATTCTCGTTGTGCCAATGGCGGCGCTCACTGGCTATCTGCTGCAAATGGGCATTCTCAATCGCACTTTGGGCAAAGACATTCTGCCGCCGTTGCTGGTTTCATTCGGTCTGTCGGTCATCATCCAGAACGGCCTGCTCACAATCTTCACGCCCGACAGCCGAAAGCTCGATGCAGGTGTGCTTGAAACCGCCAGTATTGACGTGCTTCCCGGCGTCGCCATTGGCTATTTCCCTATTCTCATTTTTGTCACGGCCGTGGTCGTGATCGCGGGCCTGCAATATATGTTTTACAACACCGCTCTTGGCCGTGCCTTTCGCGCCACCAGTGACGAT
>JAYTIG010000186.1:0-1982 GCA_043731995.1 Hyphomicrobiales bacterium | reverse complement strand
GAGCCCAGCACAACATATTTTGCATCCCTGTCATGGCCGTTGGTGGCATGGGCCACCTCATGGCCGACCAGCAGGCCGGAGAGATATGAGGCCAAATTTTCGGGCGCAATTTCGTCAAACAGGCCAAGGCTTCGCACCGAGAAAAGCGCGTGCAGCAACCCCGCAGGATCAGAAAAAGCCTTCTCCACGCCACGCCTGAAGGCGGGCTCATTCTCCGGGCCATCCTTCATCAGGCGGCCAAGAATTGAATGTTGTTTGAAAATGGCGAAGCTTTCGCCCGTCATATAAGTCGAGAAGCCAGAAATCTTCTGGCCCTGAACGTCAATCCATTTGCAATGTGTACCGCGTGTCACGAAATGCGTGGCACCAGTGTTCAGTGATCCGAGCACTTGAGTTTCCTCACCCCGGATCACGTCATGGCCAATCGTGGGGCTTGCATAATGCAGTCCGGTAATGAAATGCATGGCGCGGCCTGAAGTGGTGGTTTTACGGGTGATGGATTTTGCCAAATCGGATGCGCTGGCGGGGCATTCGGCATAGCTGCATTCCACCCAGCCCTGGCGCGAGGCGATCATGCCTGAAGCGATAACAGGCAATGCTTTGCTCCAACTGCCGATGTGGTTTTCCAGCGTCTCCTCAAACTTTCCGTCTTTGACGGCGAGGATACCTTCGGGGGCAGCGGCTTCATTCACAACCTTGCCTTCGGCGTTCACTTCATACGCGCGGAAAGAAGTTGTGCCCCAATCGAGGGCGATGAAGGGTTTCATGCCGAACGCCCCGCAACTTCGTCACCCATGCGAAGGCAGGGACCCAGTTTTGACATGGTGCGGAGCGCGCGACTTAAGCTGGGTCCCCGTTTTTGCGGGGATGACGACTTAAAAAATTTGAGTTCAAATTGCTTCATCCGCCAAACCTGTGCTTCAGCGCTCCGCCCACACCGGGGTCGAAACAGAACAGGCCACCTGACAGAGGATGTTTGGCCAGAATATCGGCGGGCAGATTGGCAGCTGACGAGGTCACGTAGATCGTATCCAGCGCGGGCCCGCCAAAGACCACACAGGTTGGGCGAGTGACAGGCATTGGCACAATGCGGTCAATGCGTCCCTTGGGGTCGATACGCAAAACGCAACTGCCATCCCAGCGCGCACTCCACAGGAAGCCTTCGGCATCAACCGCCGCACCATCAGGATGACCGTGCGCTTTGCTGTCGTTGAACACGCGTTGGTTCGACAGGTTGCCTGTGTCCAAGTCAAAATCGAAAGCCCAGATGATCTGATTTCTGGAATCGCTAAAATAAAAAATCGAATTGTCAGGAGACCAGCATGGGCCGTTCGACACGCCCACCTTGTCGAACATCAATTTCGACACACCATCGGCTCCGATGCGGTAGAGCGCGCCCGAATCCTGCGTGATGTCCAAGTCGCAGCCATCCTTGGCAATGTTCTGCTGCATGGTGCCGAACCAGAAACGGCCGCGTGCATCCGCCGCGCCATCATTGCCGCGGTTTTGCGGGCGATCGATTTCCGGCCTGGCGAAATCACTGAGTGCGCCAGTGGCAGGATCGAAAAAATAGAGGCCATGTTCCCCGCCCACAAGCAAACGGCTGTTTCCCGCCAGCGCAAAGCAAGTGAGCATCATGGGGAATGTCCAATGCCGTGTGGCCCCGGTTGCCGTGTCCAGAATATGCAATTTGGAAATGGGGGCAATATCCAGCCACCAGAGGCATTGGCCCTCCTGGTCCCACAGACAACCTTCGCCGAGCTTGTTCTTGGCTTCAAGGATACAGGTGATGGCGGAATGTGGCATGGTTTTGTCATACAAATAGTTGAGATCAGAGACAAGTCGGTTGAAGTTAACCAATCAACACGGTTTCGCCAATGTCGGGAACCAGAAAATCTTTCCGGGAAAGCTGTGCCTTGGCGAGTGCCTCATCCAGTGCCTCAACAGGCGCATCCATGGCCTCGTCGGTGAGTTGAACCGTG
>JAYTIG010000185.1:0-1982 GCA_043731995.1 Hyphomicrobiales bacterium | reverse complement strand
AATGAGACCGAAGCCGCCAATGGCATAAAGCACGGCACCATGGAAGGACGAGAAGACTGGTTTTGCCAGATCGTGTTCCACGACTGAGGCTTCGGCATTCATGAACAGATCCATGGTGCCCGTGCAAATGCTCAGTGCGATGAAGGAAAGGCCGAAGATGAATGCCGAATGCGCGGCAAGGCCGTAGGTGAAGGCGGCAAAGGCCAGTGGCATGATGAAAAGCAGCACGGCGCGATGATCAAATTGCCTGTTCACCCATCCGCCCAGCGACATGGCGAGGATTGTGCCAATGGTTCCCAGCGAGGCAATGATGCCAAAGACAAAGGCATCAACCCCGGATTGGGCCTTGATCACAGGAATGGTTCCGACTTGGGAACCAACCATTGCGCCAAAGGCAATAAAGGTCAGCGTGATGGCGGTGCGCGGCGAAATTTTCATTCAGCCGCGGCCCACCAGCGGCATCTTGGTGGCCATGACAGTCATGGTCAGCACATTGGAATCCAGCGGCAGCGAGGCCATGAATACAACCGAGCGCGCCACGTCTTCGACATCCATTCGGGGCTCTGGCTTCACGGTGCCATCGGCTTGCGGCACGCCGCCCGTCATCCGGCTAGTCATATCTGTGGCGGCATTGCCAATATCAATCTGGCCCACGGCAATGTCATATTTGCGGCCATCAAGGCTGGCGGATTTGGTGAGGCCGGTGATGGCATGTTTGGTGGCCGCGTAGGGCGCTGAATTGGGGCGTGGTGCATGGGCCGAGATCGAGCCATTATTGATGATGCGGCCGCCACGTGGTGATTGATCCTTCATGATCTTGAAGGCCTCCTGCGTGCAGTAGAATACGCCAGAGAGATTGACGTTGACCACATCCAGCCACTGCTGCGACGTGAGGTCTTCGAGATTGATGCCGGGCGCCGACATGCCAGCGTTGTTGAACAACACGTCAAGTCGGCCAAATTTCTTTTTGGTTTCGGCAAAGAGTTGCGCGACTGATGCGTGGTGTGTCACGTCGGTGGAGACGCAGAGCGTCTGGCCCTCCATTTCCTTGGCCGTTGCTTGCAGTGCGTCCAGCTTGCGGCCTGCCAACACCACGGCATAGCCAGCCTTGCCCAAAGCCTTCGCGCAAGCGCGGCCAATGCCAGAGCCCGCGCCCGTCACGATTGCAACTTTCATTATTGTCATCGTCTTTCCATTGCGCGTGATTGCTTCAAAAAAGTCTGACAACTTTTGTACATCACGCGCGTGAATGCTTCCAAGCGGAAACGAGCTTATGCGCCGATTCCGAAACTTGGGCCAGCGTTGAGCCCTGCTTGTAGAGCGAAGAGCCTATGCCGAAACCAGCGGTCCCGGCCGCCAGCCAATCCTTCATGTTTTCCGGTGTCACACCACCCACGGCATGAACCTGCACATGTTTGGGCAGCACGGCCTTCCAGGCCTTGATGGTGAGGGGGGAAGCGGCTTCAGCGGGAAACAGCTTTAAGTGTTTGGCCCCGGCGCGAATGGCGGCAAAGGCTTCTGTCGGTGTGAAAACACCGGGCAGGGGCTCGATGCCGAGGCTTACAGCGCGGGCAATGGTGGCAGGGTTGCAATCCGGCGAGACAGAGATTTCGCCGCCATGTTCCTTCAGCAGGTTCACATCCGCTTCCGAAAGCACGGTGCCGGCGCCTACAACCATTTTGCCTGCAAAAGCCTTGGCGAGCATTTCAATGGAGCGGAAAGGTTCTGGCGAATTGAGCGGCACTTCCACGATGCGGATACCTGCGTCATAAAGCGTTTGGGAAACGCCGGTGACTTCATCAGGCGTCACGCCGCGCAAGATGGCGATGATGCCGCAAGCTTCCAGAGCTTCGTTCAGTTTCATATGATCCCCGCTTCATGGGCCATGATGCGCTGGCCGACAGTGGCGCTGAGCGGATCGCCCTGTTCAACTTTCAACTCTGCCAGTTTCAATGCCATGATGCATGTGGCGGCTTGCGCTG
>JAYTIG010000184.1:0-1982 GCA_043731995.1 Hyphomicrobiales bacterium | reverse complement strand
GAACCGGACGAAACTCATCCACATATGGCATCATGGCGCGGATGCCCTCGGCTTTGGCTTGGAATTTGTCGAAGCGCAGAAGCGGGTTGAGCCAGAATGCCCTCCGGGACATGGATGCCGGTGTGCGGCATGCCAAGCACGATGGGGCCAAGGCCGCGTTGCACTTCAACAGGCTTCATGTGGCAAGGCCGGGGAGTTCGATCTGGGTGGAATTGGCAATTGTGCCTTCCGCAATCAATTTTGCCGCCATTTCGAGATCAGGTGCCAGATAGCGATCTTCACCCAGGCGCAGCACGTGCTTGCGCAAACATGCAATGGTCCCAGCCAGCGGCTTGCTGGTTGCCAGCGGCGCACGGAATTCCACGCCTTGCGCGGCGCAAAGCAATTCCACACCCAGGATTTGGTTCAGATTGTCGGCCATTGGCCCCAAACGCCTTGCCCCATGGGCGGCCATGCTGACGTGATCTTCCTGGTTGGCGCTTGTGGGCGTGCTGTCAGTCACACACGGGTTGGCCAGATGTTTGTTCTCGCTCATCAGGGCTGCCGTCGTCACTTCCGCAATCATGTAGCCGGAGTTCAAACCAGGATTTGGTGTGAGAAATGGTGGCAGTTTGAAACTCAGTACGGGGTCAACAATGAGGGCCACGCGGCGCTGCGCAATGGCACCGATTTCAGCAATCGCCAATGCAATCATGTCGGCGGCGAAGCCCACGGGTTCGGCATGAAAGTTCCCACCCGATACGATCATGTCGGCACCAACCAGCACCAAAGGATTGTCAGTTGCGGCATTCGCCTCAATTTCGAGCGTGCGGCCTGCCATGCGGAGCACATCCATGGCAGCGCCCGTCACTTGCGGCTGGCAGCGAATGCAGTAAGGATCCTGCACGCGGGCATCATCAATGAGGTGGCTTTCGCGGATTTCAGAACCGGCCAGCAATTCACTCATCGCGCGTGCCGCGTCAATCTGCCCGGCATGGCCGCGTAATGTGTGGATTTCGGGTTGAAGCGGGGCTGTCGATCCCATGATCGCGTCAGTGGAGAGTGCAGAGGTCACCAGTGCGGACTGTGCGGCCCGCCACGCGGTGAACAGGCCTGCAAGAGCAAAGGCTGTGCTGAATTGCGTGCCATTGATCAGGGCCAGACCTTCTTTTGGCCCCAGCACCACCGGCTTTAGCCCAGCTGCGGCTAGCGCCTTGCCCCCGGGCATCCGTTTGCCCCCAAATTCGGCCTCGCCCTCACCCATCATCACGGCGGCCATATGCGCAAGCGGGGCCAAATCCCCCGATGCGCCCACGGAACCTTGTGCGGGAATGACAGGTGTAACGCCCCTGGCCAGCATGTCTTCAAGCAAGTGCACCAGTTCAAGGCGCACACCAGAAGCGCCGCGGCCAAGGCTGAGCAATTTGAGCGCCATGATCAGCCGCGCATGTCGCCCTGAAATCGGTGCGCCCACGCCGCAGCAATGCGAGAGGATGAGATTGCGTTGCAAAGTCGCTGTGTCTTCAGTGGCGATCTTCACGCTGGCGAGTTTTCCAAAGCCAGTGTTCACGCCATAGACCGCGTCCTTGCCGGAAGCGGCGGCGGCGATTTTGCGTTGCGCAGCGGAAATTGCGGGAAGGCAAATCGGATCAAGCCTAACCGCAAGTTCATCCCAATAGATCCGCGCCAAATCCGATAGCGTGACTTGACCTGGTGTAAGCGTGATTGTGTTCACGATGCCCCTCCAAAAATGCGCTGATGCAGCGGGTTGAAGCCGATGCGATAGGCAAGCTCGGCCGGGTGTTCCACATTCCAGATCGCAAGGTCTGCCCTCTGGCCAACAGCGATTGTTCCACAGTCTCGCAGGCCAAGGGCCCGGGCGGCGTTCACGGTCACACCGCGCAGCGCTTCAAGCGGTGTCATGCGAAACAGCGTGCAGCCCATGTTCATGGCCAGAAGAAGCGAAGTCATCGGCGATGAGCCTGGATTGCAATCCGTGGCCA
>JAYTIG010000183.1:0-13802 GCA_043731995.1 Hyphomicrobiales bacterium | reverse complement strand
ATTTCCTCGGGCTATCACCTCGCACCCGCTATGATTACAACCGCTGCTTCGATTATCTGAAACCAATTGAAGACACGGTACTTTCTGCCTTCACATCTCCGCTAGTTGTAAAAATCCGGGATAAGGCGGCGCAGAAGATGGGTAGGAAGTGGGGGAACTACGTGAAAACATGCTTATCATTAGTTTTCGCCTGGGGTGTTGAGCGTGGACATCTCTCGGTGAATCCCGCATTCGGGATCAAAGGCATCAAGCGGCCGAAGGATGCACCCGACGTAAATCCACCATGGAGCGACGAAAACCGCAACATCGTGTTGGCAGAAATCCCTCACGCCATTGACGTCGAGATCCATCTCATGATGTTCTGCGGCCTTGATCCGGGAGATGTTGTCAAACTTCCACCCACAGCCATCAAAGATGGAAAGCTCAACACTAGGCGTCAGAAAACCAAGGAACCGATATGGGTTGACCTACCGGACCCAGTTATCAAAGCCATCGCGCGCGCAGAAAATGACCAAGGATATGCGCCAAAACCCGATTCAATTTCATTCTGTACCAATACGAGAGGAAAACCGTGGACCAAATCTGGTCTAGATTCTGCTTGGCAAAAATATCGAAGCCGATTGATCCGCGAATGCAAGTTGCCAACTGATACCAGTCTTACCTTAAAGGGATTGCGACATACGGTTGCGACCATCCTCGCAGAGATGGGTTACGATGAACGCACGATTGCCGACATGCTGGGGCAGAAAACTGTTGAGATGGCCAGGCACTATTCACGCCACGCTAACAAGACCAAGAAACTGACTGCAGTCGTTCAACATCTCAATGCTGAAATTGCTCTCCGTGACCAAAAAGTTGTCTACCCTTTTGAGAAAGTGTCTAACCGTGAACAAAACGGAACAAACATCAAGAAGAAATCAAAATAACTTCAATGAGATGGTTGGCTGGGGCGGGAGGGATCGAACCTCCGAATGCCGGAATCAAAATCCGGTGCCTTACCGCTTGGCGACGCCCCAACAGCGAAACCGCGCCGCTCTATACCAGATAAATCCGCCAGAGCAATCGCCTTGCACAACGCTTTTTCAGCGACTATAGAAACCCGCGTCAGACGAGACGGAGTGTAGCGCAGTCTGGTAGCGCACCTGCTTCGGGAGCAGGGGGTCGGAGGTTCGAATCCTCTCACTCCGACCATTTTCAAAATGCTCAACAAATTGATTCCGATGAGGCCCGATCTGGCATTGGGACCAGGAATGAAAAAACCGCCGGCACGGAACCGGGGCGGTCCCGTGCCGTTCTTTGATGTCACTTACTGGCCCGTATAGGCCGGTCCCCGACACTGCGATTCATAGTGCAGGCATGGGCCAAACAGCTTGCCGGGTGCGGCTGGCCCAAATTCTGTGCAAATCTTGACCATGATCTTCGGTGCTGCACACGTGCCATAAACCACAGCCGACTGGCGCCCCACTGTGCTGAGGGATTTGAACGTGCCGATATTTCCGGCGAAGGCGGATGGTGCCAACAGGCCCAGGGCCAATGAAGCGGCAATGAGGTTTGCGGAAGTGGGGTTGAAAAGCTTCGACATGATATTCTCCTTTGGTTGTGCCGGACTTTCATGATTGATCGTCCTGGCTTGCAATGGAGAATGCGCCCCACAATCAGCTCGCGCTGTTCCCTGCGGAACAGGGAAAGAGATTTTGCAAAAGCACCGCGCGGGATTTGGCCCGCGCGGCACAATATTCAAGGCAATAGGCGGCGCTATCCCTGCTTCACCACAATGGGGATCATTAGGTCACCCCAGAAGCCGCCTTCCGCGTGATGGCGTGCGCCACGTTGCAGCTCGACAGATATGCCGGAATCCACTGCAGCGATCACTGCATTGTTCAGGCGGTGCAACTCATTGGCCAAACGGTTGATGGCCACGCGCTGCTTTTCCGTCATGTTTGAGGATTGCTCCTCGGCGCGGTCTTTCACATGTTTTTGCAACATTTTGTTCTCCCTTATTCAGCGGCTTGGAACTGATGATGTTCAGTTGAATCATGCATGGCGGTGGTGGAAGACGTGCCGCCCGTGATGGTGGTGGAGACGAGATCGAAATAACCCGTTCCCACTTCGCGCTGATGGCGTGTGGCAGTGTAGCCATGAGCCTCGGCCGCGAACTCCGCTTCCTGCAGGCGGGAATATGCAGTCATCTGCTCAGCGGCATAGCCGCGCGCCAATTCAAACATGCCGAAGTTCAATTGGTGGAAGCCCGCCAGCGTGATGAACTGGAACTTATAGCCCATAGCACCCAGTTCCCGCTGGAACTTGGCAATCGTCGCCTCATCCAGTTTCTTCTTCCAATTGAAAGAAGGTGAGCAATTATAGGCCAACATCTTGTTCGGATGCACCTTGCGCACAGCATCGGCAAACTTCTTCGCCTGCCCCAGATCCGGCGTAGAGGTTTCCATCCAGATCAAGTCACAATAAGGCGCATAGGCAATGGCGCGGGCAATGCAGGGGTCCATGCCATTCTTCACGTGATAGAAGCCTTCTGGCGTGCGCGCATCCGGCAGCACAAAGGGCTTGTCATTTTCATCAACGTCAGAGGTGAGAAGTTTGGCAGCCTCAGCGTCCGTGCGCGCCACAATCAGCGTGGGCACGCCCATCACGTCAGCAGCAAGACGCGCAGCCACCAGATTGCGGATGTGGGCAGAAGTGGGGATCAACACCTTGCCACCCAAGTGTCCGCACTTCTTTTCTGATGCGAGTTGGTCTTCAAAATGAACCCCGGCCACGCCTGCTTCGATATAGGCTTTCATGATTTCATAGGCATTCAACGGCCCGCCGAAACCAGCCTCGGCATCAGCCACGATGGGGGCGAACCAGTTCTCAACACTCCTGCGGCCTTCTGCATGTTCAATCTGGTCAGCGCGCTGCAAAGTGCGGTTAATCTTGCGGGCCAGTTCGGGACCGGAATTGGCTGGATAGAGCGATTGGTCGGGATACATGGCACCAGCCACATTGGCATCAGCCGCCACTTGCCAGCCGGAGAGATAAATGGCCTTGAGGCCCGCACGAACCATTTGCATGGCCTGATTGCCGGAAAGCGCACCAAGGGCATTGGTGAAGGGCTCATCATGCAGTAGTTCCCACAAGCGCTTGGCGCCAATCTCGGCCAGCGTATAGCGCTGGGTGACAGAGCCGCGCAGTTTGGCCACTTCGGCCGGGCTATAGGGGCGCTTGATGCCGTTGTAACGGCCACGTTGCGCGGTGGGGATCAGGGCTTCAAAAGTCGTCATCGCAGGGTCTCCATTGGGTTGATGACAAATTCATACAACAAATTTCGCGGATTTCGCTGGTGCAGCACCAGTTTTTCGCGTAATTGTGTTATGTTTTGTAAATACAAAGAGACATTTTTGTAAATCTAGTCAAATGCCTGCCAGCAGTAAAATCTTCGCCGGTTCCCGTTTGCGCCGCTTGCGCCTGAGGCTTGGTCTCAGCCAAGCCGCCTTTGCGCAAAGCCTTGGCCTTTCGGCCAGCTATCTCAATTTGATGGAGCGCGACCAACGCCCCCTCACCGCACAAGTGGTGTTGAAACTCTCTGGCATGGAGGGCGTGGATGTAGCTGAACTGGCAACCAGCGAGGCCACCCATGGCCTGCTTCAGCCCCTGCGCGAAATGGTGGCAGACCCATTGCTGGCAGGCGAAGTGCCGCCCGGCAATGAGTTGGGCGAGGCCTTGCAGGCCGCGCCGAATTTCGCCGCCGCCGCGTTGAAGCTCTATGGCGCTTACCGCGAAACCCTGCGCCGCCTGGGCGATGCCGCGCGCGGGCTTCCCATCACATCCCGCGAGGCTGGCGTGGATGACTGGCTAGGCAGCCGCAATATGGAAGACATCGAAGGTTTGGCTGAAGATATCTGGAGCGAACTTTCCCCTAAAGACGATATTTTTGCGGGCTTGAAAGCGCGCCTGCGCGCGGGCTTTGGCATTGATGTGCGTATCATGCCCACAACCATTTTGGGCGAAGACCGCTCGCGCTATGATCGCCACTCGCAACGCCTGATGATTTCAGAAGCACTCAATTTCGAAACCCGCATTTTTGAAACAGCCCATCTCATTGCGCGCCTCGATGGGCGCGAGCGCATTGCCACAACAATCGAAGCCTCACCTTTCGCTGGCCAGGCCGAACAACAACGCGCCGCCAAAGCCGCGCTTCATGACGCGCTGGCCCACGCAATGTTGATGCCGCGCGGACGCTTCACCACGTCTGCGCTGGATCTGAAATTGGATATCGCCGCCCTCGCCCGGCGCTTCTCCGTCTCACAAGGCCACGCCATGCAACGCCTAGCAACAGTGATGGAAGATGTAAGCTATCTCGCTGTTGAACCCACCGGCCAAATTGCTGCACGCAAAGGCAAGCTGCCCTTCTTTGTCAGCCAGGACGCACCGCTATGCGGCCAGTTGCCGCTCTTCGACGATGCCGATGGCCCCAACAGCGCAACGATGAAACCTGCCGAAGGTGCGGGATTCACAGCACTCACCTTGCGCGAAAGTGGCAAGACACATGCCTTGTTCTTCATGCCTGCAGAATTTGAAAAGACCCACTACGCCAGCAAGAACGGCACCCGGACTTTTGGTCCAACGTGCCGCTTGTGTGAAATCCGCAACTGCCTCAAGCGCAGCGCCGCTTCTGCCGCAAGGCCCGCCGGATTGAATGACTACATCCGCGGGCCCACGGGTTTTGAACCCATATGATCAGCGCTTGAATGTGCTCCAACCTGCGCTGAGACCAAGGCCAGCAATCGCGGCCTTCAAGGCATCGCCATAGATGAAGGGATAGAGGCCCCATTCCAGTGTTTTCTGTGCCGCTGTCGCAACATCAAAACCCTGCGTGATCATCGCCCAGATGCCAAGCCAGAGAAGGCCAGGCACATAAAGCACCACTGCCCCGGCCAGCGTGGCCATCACCATGCGCGAGGCTGAATTGATCCAGCCCGTTTGCGCAAGATAGCCCACCAGTGCTGCAGCCAATACAAACCCTGCCACATAACCCATCGAGGAGGCAGGCAGGAAATAAGTCAGCTTGTCATCAAACAACCCGGCCTTGCCGCCCGCAAAGAAGGGAAGGCCAACAGCGCCTTCCAGCGCATAAAGGCCCAGCGTTGCCGCACCAAGACGCGCACCATAGGCCCCACCCACCAGCAGCACCGCAAGTGTTTGCAACGTCATCGGCACCGGCCAAAAAGGAATTTTGACCTGCGCGGCCGCAGCCACCAGAAGGCTGCCTGCCACGGCGAGCAGAATATTGCGGACAGTCGCATTGCTCAGAGGCAGGGCACGTTGGGCAAGAGTGGTATTCATCATTTTCTCCAGGTTTCGTTGGACACGTTCTAGCTGTATGCCATCGCCACCGCAAGCCTGTTGAGAACCCCGCCAGGAGCCGCCAATTCATCCACAATGGTGAAATGATTTGTGCCAGCAACGTCGATGACCTGCGGCGAAAGTGTGGCCCAGCTTTTGGCAAGTTCACTGGATTGCCGATGAAATTCGGTCGATTCTCTTTCGCCCACCGTCAACGCCAATTTCGCTTTGACCTGCAGTTGCACCAAATTCAAATTCAGCGCCCTGGCCTGCACTTCATCAAGCCGCAGTTCAGTGTTGAGTGAAGTCTGGATCAACGGCGCCACATCAAACACGCCCGAAAGGGCGATGACGCCGGCCAAAGGATTTTCCGGCAGGCCATGCGCCACCCAGTTTTCCACCAAATGCGCCGCCGCCAGATATCCCCCCGCAGAATGGCCTGTCACCACCACGGCATTGCGCTCAGATTCACTCAGCACGGTTTTGTAGAGATAAGCGAAGGCCTTGGCGCAAGAGGTGCGGATATCAGCAATCTTCACTTCCGGGCAGAGCGGATAGTTGATCAAAGCCACCGAAAGCCCCTGCCCCACAAAACCCTTGGCAACCCAGCTTGTATCAACTTTTGAAAAACTCAACCAATAGCCACCATGGATGAAAACCACGCAGCCGCGGGCATTTTCTGCCGGGTAGAAATCCAAAACTTCGCGCCTGTGCGGGCCATAGTGAATGTCCGCGGTGAACTTCAACTTTGCCCGCGTGGCCGCCGCCCGCGCTTTCCAGCTTTCAAAGATTGCGTCAGTAGCAGGGATGGAAAGGCTGGGAAAATATTGTTGCTCAAACCAGTTTGGTTTAGCCATGCGCCGTCTCGCGCATCGCCATGGCCATTCCCGGCGAAAGCCAGAACGGCGCAAGCCAGGCGGCCATGTTGCTGAAAGGCAGAACCTCGGGTTTCAACCGTATACCCATAGTCTCGATCATGAATTTGCGCCGCGCCATGATCCGCCCCCAGGCTTCGGGATAAGCGCGCTCGAAAGCCACGCGCGTTGCAGCATCGGCCAGCGCCATGCCGTCTTCGATGTTGGACATGAAATAGTCTGTGCCTGTGGCTGGGATGATGTCACATTGCAGGGCCATGCCGGAACACTGCTTGATGGTGCTGCCCTTTTTCATCGGTGAATGCACCCACTCATCGAGATGGATATAGTGGCCGGGGTTGAGGCCCACTCCAAAGAAAGCGTCACCCACATGGGCCATCACCGCGTCATAGACAGTACCTCCCGCAACGCCAATGCCGATGGTTTCATACCATGCGACAGCCGCTGCAAAATAGGGCGCGACAAGTTTCGGAACATAATCACGAATGCCCGCAGAAAGATCATTCGCATCACGCGCCAGAAACCCTGCCCGGCAATTCAGGGCACCCATCAACCCCAAACCCACAACAATTGGATCACCCAATTCCATCACCCGGTGTGAGGGGCTGGGCAAGCCATATTTGGCGCGCGGGCCAGAACACATGTTGACATGAACCGCAAGGGGAAAGCCGTTGAGCCCCAGGTTGCGGCAGGCGTCATATTCGCTGATCCCCGGCCTGGCACCCAATACGAAATTCCGGATGCCTTGTGAAGAAAGTGTCGCCGCATATTCAAACCGCGCCAGTTGATCGACCTCATTGATAACGCGCAGGCCGTCCACCGGGTTCATCAGCACATCGGCAATATTACGCAACGGGCCAAAGCCCTTCAGCGTTGAAACAAGATAGTGCGGTGTTTCGAACCAGTCTGGGTCATAGCGCCCACTCTCGTCCTCAAAGCCTTTCCAGCCTGCAAGCCCGATCGCCATGCCTTGGCGCAAACCGGCTTGCTGCAACAATGACATGAGTGGTTGGCTTTTGTCGCGCGGCTGCCCCATCAGGCTCAGTTGTTGCCACAGCACACGCTCAAATTCACCAGCCGCAATTTCAGCATAGGGATAGCCCTCATTGCCGGCGAACAATACCGGCTTTCTGTCTCGCGTCACAACCAGCAGCGCTTCTTCAAAGCGCGGGTCATAGCCTGTGGCCCAGCTGATATTGGCTACATGTTCCCGGTCACCATATATCACCACGGCATCAAGCCCAAGGCTTGCCATGCGCAAACGAAGCCTCTCAATCCGCGCCTGATACAGCCTTCGCGCAAGTGCGGGCTCGGTTGTGGGAAGCCCGAAATCGGGAAGGGCAATGGCGGTGAGGACAGGCTTGCGCATCACGTGACTGTAGCGAAAGCCCAGGTCACTGGCCACCGGACAAAACTGGCCCCACGCTTTCAATTTGCCGCCGATCCAACAGCCCGCTATTCTGGGCGCCATAGAAGGAGCATCCATCATGAACGCACCCATCACCCGTGAACCCGCCGGCTCAAACAAGGCCTGGGTTGAGCGCCGCGCCAAGGCGGTTTCACGCGGCATTGGCATGGGCGCTGCCGTGATGGCGGCCAAGGCCGAAAATTCCGAAATCTGGGATATTGAAGGCAACCGCTACATTGATTTTGGCGGCGGCATCGCAGTCGTCAATACCGGCCATCGCCACCCCCTGGTGATGAAGCACGTCTATGAGCAGCTTGAAAAGGTCACCCACACCTGCGCCATGGTGATGCCTTACACGCCATTCATCGAAGTCTGTGAAAAGCTCAATGCGGTGGCCCCCATCAGCGGCGAGAAAAAATCAGCCCTCGTCACCACGGGTGCCGAGGCCGTCGAAAACGCCGTCAAATTTGCCCGCGCCTATACTGGCCGCAGCGACGTGATTGCTTTCCACGGCAGCTTCCATGGCCGCACGCTGCTGGGCATGGCACTCACCGGCAAGGTTCTGCCCTATAAAGCCAAGTTCGGCCCCATGCCGGCTGGCATCTGGCATGTGCCGTTTCCAGTTGAGCATCGCGGCATCACGGTTGAGGATTCGATCCACGCCATCGAACTTCTGTTCAAATGCGACGTGGAGCCGCAGCGCGTGGCCGCCATCATCATTGAGCCCGTGCAGGGCGAAGGCGGCTTCTATGTGGCCCCGAAGGAATTGATGGTTGCACTCCGCAAGCTCTGTGACGAGCATGGAATTCTGCTCATCGCCGATGAAATCCAATCCGGTTTTGGGCGCACCGGAAAGTTCTTCGCCATGGAACATTTCGGCGTGGAGCCGGATTTGATGACGGCGGCCAAGTCCCTCGCTGGCGGCTTCCCACTTGCCGCCGTTGTTGGCAAGGCCAAGATCATGGATGCACCAGACCCCGGCGCCATTGGTGGCACCTATGCCGGCAACGCCATCGCCTGTGCAGCAGCGTTGGGTGTGTTTGAAGCCTTCGAGACGGAAGACCTCCTGAACAAGTCCTTGAAGCAGGGCGAAACCATCATGAAGCGCCTGAAATCCATCAAGTCCAAAGGCAAAGGCATGCCGATGGGTGACATCCGCGGCCTGGGGGCCATGTGCGCGTTCGAGCTTGTCACCAAGCAAGGCGGCGATGAACCAGATGCGGCAGGCACGAAGACACTGGTGGCCAAATGCCTGGAGCGCGGTTTGCTGATTTTGTCCTGCGGCGTCTATGCCAACACCATTCGGCTGCTGACACCTTTGACTGCGTCAGAACTGGTGTTGAATGAGGGGCTGGATATTCTTGAGGCAGCGATCCTGGGGAATTGAACCCATTATATTCCAGTAAATAGCAAATCGATGGCCGCAACAAACTCAACGTGCTGGCTTTCCACATTTGCCACCACTTCGCCAAGTTGTTTGCGCAATACGCTGGCCAACCCAGCCATTGAAACGCGGTAGGTCTTGCCTTGCAGTTTGACTGTCGGATTCAACCTGACGATTTTGGTGGCAACTGTCTCAGTCATCAGGGGTGCCACAACAACAACGTGAAAATCCTGCAGCAAGTCGGCTTGCAGCACGACGACAAATGGCACTTGTTTGCGCGAGGCAGCATTGCTGTTGCGGCAAATGTCGTATTGGCGCATTACCAGCTACGCATGTTTTCTGACCATACCCCACGCGCCGCAATGTCTTCGTTGAAAGCGGCAATGCTCGCCCGATTGTCCTCAACCCAACGCCTCGCGATGAATTCCTTCAAGGCGCGCGTGACTGCGGCTTTTTTCGTATGCTCGCCACTGACTTTCAAAGCTTCATTGAGAAGGTTTGGGTCTATCGCCAGATTGGTCGCCATGTGTGAACTCCTACACACCTTTAAGCACAAAAATGCCTTTTTAACAAGTACAACCGTTTTCGCAATTACAGCAGTGGCACCTGTGCAAGCCTCCAGCCTCATCGAATATCACATGCACATGGCCCCCAGCACGAGCGATGCCAAACGGATTGCCATCACCTTTGATGCCTGCACGGGCAAGGTGGATGAACGCATTTTAAATGCACTGGTGGAGAACAAGATCAAGGCCACGATTTTCGTCACCGCGCGCTGGTTGAAACGCAATCCCAAGACCATTGAAACATTGAAGGCCAACAGCGATCTCTTCGAAATTGAAAATCACGGCGCCAAACATCTCCCGGCGGTTGATGTGCCCAGGGAAGTATTCGGCCTGAAAGCTGCAGGCTCGCCACAGGCCGTGGCCACAGAAGTGAAGGATGGCGCGGCGGCGGTGGAAACCGCCTTTGGCCATCAGCCCACATGGTATCGCAGTGCAGCGGCCATTTACACGGCCTCGACCATGGAACAGGTAAAAACTTTGGGTTTCAAACTCGGCGGCTTTACTTTCTCAGGCGATGGCGGCGCAACCTGGACAGCAGGCCACACCGAGAAAGCCATTTCCGCCGCCAAGGATGGTGATGTGATCATCGCCCACATCAACCAGCCGATAAGACCCGCTGGCGAGGGCGTTGTGAAAGGCATTTTGAAATTGCAGGAGATGGGCTTTACCTTTTTGACTTTGCAACAAGGGTTTCCAGATTAGCTGAGCATGCCGCTTAAGCTTTTCCGTCCAGCGCCCGTTTCAAAGCATCCCGGTCCAAGGCCTTTTCCCATCCAGCCACAAAAATCGTGGCAACAGCGTTGCCCATCAGATTTGTCAGCGCGCGGCATTCGCTCATGAACCGGTCAATGCCCAGGATGAGCGCCATGCCCGCCAAGGGAATTTCCGGCACGATTGAAAGAGTGGAGGCCAGCACAATGAAACCGGATCCTGTAACGCCTGCCGCTCCTTTGGAACTGACCATAGCGACCAGCACCAACGCCATCTGCTGGCCAAGGGAAAGTTCCACCCCCACCGCTTGTGCAATAAAAAGCGAGGCCAAGGTCATATAGATATTCGTGCCATCCAGATTGAAGGAATAGCCAGCCGGAATAACCAGGCCCACCACATCGCGCTTGCATCCCGCCGCCTGAAGCTTTTCCATCAGCGATGGCAACGCTGCCTCAGACGAGGATGTGCCGAGCACGATCAGCAGTTCTTCCTTCAAATAACGAATGAGCTTGAAGATCGAAAAGCCGCAATAATATGAAATGGCACCAAGCACCACGATCACGAACAATAGTGCTGTCCCATAGAATGTAGCGACGAGAGTGCCGAGCGACACCAGCGTGCCAATCCCAAACTTGCCGATGGTGAAGGCCATCGCAGCGAAGGCGCCGATAGGTGCCAGACGCATCAGCATCTCAACCATGCGAAACACAACGCGGTTGGCCGCTTCCAGAAAGTTCAAAACAGGTTCAGCCTTTTCTCCCACCGAAGAAATGGCCAGTCCGCTCACGATGGCGACAAACAGAATTTGCAGAATATCACCATCAGATAGCGCACTGAACCAGGTTTTCGGAATGATGTTCAGCAGATATCCGGTGATGGTGAGATCATGGGATTTGGTCGCAAAGTCGGCCACTTTCGTTGCATCAAGGCTGGCCTTGTCGATATGCATGCCGCTTCCCGGCTGCAGAAGATTGCCGACCAGAAGGCCGAGGATCAGCGCAAAGGTTGAAACCACCAAAAAATAGCAAATTGCCTTGAGGAAAACGGTGCCAGCTTCGCCCCTGTCCTTCAGTCTTCCAAGCCCCAAGGTGACGGTGAGAAAAATGACAGGCGCAATGATCATTTTGACAATGCTGACAAAGGCATCGCCCAAGGGTTTCAACCCTGCCCCGAAAGTCGGAAAGGCAAGTCCGACCAGCACACCAAGAATGACGGCAGCCAGAACCTGCACATAGAGTTTTTTGTAAACGGGCTGCACTTCACGCACAGCGCCTTTGGCGATTTCCATGACGTTTCCCCGACTTATCGTTTGTTGTCTTCTCGAAGAACTGAACTTCGTTGAGCCAGTTCTCAGGCAACCGGAATTACCCTGCACACAGTCAAATCTTAACGTGAAGTCAATGTCAAGAAAGGGCAACCAAATTCAAATCGCCGGCTCATTGGCCCGGCCCAGGGCTGGCGCTGCACATGGCTCTTCAGCCTTCACCCGTACCGTTGATGCCGGGTGTTTGCCAAGCCCACCTGCTGGCCCATGCAGCGGACGAATGGGGCGGGGCGTGAGGTTGCCGCGACAATTCGGGCAATAGCCGCCCAGCACGCCTTGGGCGCAGTCGCGGCAATAAGTGCACTCGTAAGAACAAATGAACGCCTCCGCGCTTTGCGGCGGCAAATCCTTGCCGCAACATTCGCAGTTGGGCCGCAAATCCAATCGTGCCATGCATTCACCTCACCTTGGCAGCGTGGTTTCACCCATCAGGAATTCGTCCACCGCGCGCGCTGCCTGGCGGCCTTCGCGAATGGCCCAGACCACGAGTGACTGGCCACGGCGCATGTCGCCAGCGCTGAACACCTTGTCGATGGACGTTTTATAGTCCTTCACATTGCCATCGACATTGCCGCGCGGATCCAACTTCACACCAAGGCTCTTGAGCATGCCTTCATGCACGGGGTGCACAAAGCCCATGGCCAGCAGCACAAGATCAGCCTTCAATTCAAATTCTGTGCCAGGGATTGGCTTGAAGTCAGTGCCAGCGCGGGCGCATTTCAACACTGTCACTTGGCCATCCCTGCCATCCAAAGACATGGTGGCCACGGCAAAATCGCGTTCTGCACCTTCGAGGTGAGACGAAGAGGTGCGCAGCTTCATGGGCCAATTCGGCCAGGTGAGTGCCTTGTTTTCTTTCTCCGGCGGTTTGGGCATGATTTCAATTTGGGTGACCGACAAGGCACCCTGGCGCACTGATGTGCCGATGCAGTCTGAACCCGTGTCGCCACCACCAACCACCACGACATGCTTGCCCGTGGCCAGAATGGGGCGATTGTCGAGCGGTGTTTCCTTGCTCACGCGGCGGTTTTGTTGTGGCAGAAAATCCATGGCGAAATGCACGCCATTGAGTTCGCGGCCGGGGATCGGCAGATCACGCGGCTTTTCAGAACCGCCACACAGCACCACGGCGTCAAAAGAATCCACAAGCTGCTTGGCATCCTGCGTCACGCCAATGTGGGCACCGTAGTGGAATGTCACACCCTCGCCTTCCATCTGCGCAACGCGGCGATCAATCAGATGCTTTTCCATTTTGAAATCAGGAATGCCATAGCGCATCAAACCACCGACTTTGGCGTTCTTCTCGAACAGATGCACTTCATGGCCCGCGCGGGCAAGTTGCTGTGCGGCAGCCATGCCCGATGGGCCAGAACCGACAACAGCAACCTTCTTGCCGGACTTCTCGGCGGCAACCATTGGCTTCAGCCAGCCATTTTCCCAGGCCTTGTCAACAATCGCACATTCAATGGTTTTGATGGTGACTGGGTTGTCATCAATATTCAGCGTGCAACTCGCCTCGCAAGGGGCGGGGCAAACACGCCCAGTGAATTCCGGGAAGTTGTTGGTGCTATGAAGATTGCGCGAAGCCTCTTCCCAATTGCCGTGATAGACGAGATCGTTCCAATCCGGGATCTGGTTATTCACCGGGCAACCAGTGTGGCAATAGGGAATGCCGCAATTCATGCAGCGCGCCGCCTGATTTTTCGTGCCTTCATCACCCAGCGGAATGAAGAATTCATTGTAATTGCGCACCCGGTCAGCCGCCGGGCCATATTTGCGCTCCTGGCGGTCAATTTCAAGAAAGCCTGTGATCTTGCCCATGCTTACGCACTCCTCTTCACGCCGACAGTCATGCCGTTGCTGGTGGCCTGCGCCTTTTCCAAATCGGCAAGCGCGCGCGCGTATTCAACTGGCATCACCTTCACAAACTTGGGCAGATAATTTGCCCAATCATCAAGGATCGCCTTGGCGCGGGTTGAGCCGGTGTATTTGTAATGCCGCGCCAGCAGCTCGTGAATGCGCGTGGCATCATTCTTGTCCATGCGGCTGGTGATATCCACCAATCCATGGCTTTCAAGATCGCCGCCATGATGTTGTTGCCTCTCGATCAGTTCTTCCTCTTCCGGAATGGGTTGCAGATCCACCATCGCCATGTTGCAGCGCTTTTCAAATGTGCCATCCTCATCCAACACAT
>JAYTIG010000182.1:0-5393 GCA_043731995.1 Hyphomicrobiales bacterium | reverse complement strand
AGTTCAAGGCTGTTCTTTCAACCTATGCCAAGGTTCTGCAATCGGGCATCTACAAGCCGGTTTCCGGTTGGGCTGAATATACCGGCACGTTCACGTCGGGCCAGACCGCTGCTGCCATCACCGGCGTTTGGATGACGGGCACCATCAAGGCCAACAAAGACCAATCCGGCAAATGGGCCGTTGCCCCGGTGCCGAAGGTTGATGGTGTTGAAGGTGCTGTGCATGCTTCCAACCTCGGTGGTTCGAGCTGGTATGTGCTGTCTTCCTCCAAGAGCAAGGCTGCCGCCATTGATTTCCTCGCCCAGGAATGGGGCAAGGACAAGGACTTTTACCAAAAGATTTTGGTGAACCAGGGCGCACTCGGTTCCCTGCTCTCCGCGCGGGAGGGTGATGCCTACAAAGCCAGCGATCCATTCTTTGGCGGTGAGGCAACGTGGCAGAATTTCTCCACGTGGCTTGGCCAAATCCCTGGTGTGAACTACGGCACCTTCACCAATGAAGCTGACGCTGCCGTATCAGCCCAGGTTCCGGCCTTGGTCAAGGGTGGCTCGGTTGATGATGCCATTGCCGCCATTGACGCACAGCTGAAGCAGCAAATGCAATAAGAGGCTGATCTTTCACATCGTCATTCCCGCGAAAGCGGGAATCCAACTCTCCACTCATTGAGAAGAAAAGTTGGACCCCCGCTTTCGCGGGGGTGACGAAGTTGGAAGAACTGGGCAACACGCATCATGGCACAGGCACCCAGCAGCCGCAGAGCGAACTTGACCGGATGGCTTTTCACCAGCCCGGCGTTGGTGTTGCTGACCTTGTTTCTGTTCTACCCCATCTTGTCTTCGCTGTGGATGAGCACGCAGACCGGCAAGGGGATGAACCTCTCCTTTGGTGGCACAGCGAATATCATTCGCCTGACACAAGACCCGGTTTTCATTCACGCCCTGCTCAACACCTTGACATTTCTCGTCATTCAGGTGCCGATCATGATCACGCTGGCGCTTTTGCTGGCTGTTACCTTGAACGACAGCAAGCTCTGGGGCCGCAGCTTATTCCGAACTGCAATCTTCCTGCCCTGTGTTACCTCACTGGTGGCCTATTCGGTTCTGTTCAAATCAATGTTCGCAGCGGATGGCGTGATCAACGGGTTCCTGCAAACGCTGCATGTGATCTCATCGCCCATTCCATGGCTGGCGGACCCGTTCTGGGCCAAAGTTGTCATCATCCTCGCCATCACCTGGCGCTGGACGGGATACAACATGATTTTCTTTCTGGCGGCGCTGCAGAATATTGACCCTTCAATCTATGAGGCCGCGCGCATTGATGGCATTCCATCCTGGGCGCGCTTTGCAAGGATCACCCTGCCTGCGTTGAAGCCGGTTATCCTGTTCACCACCGTCACATCAACTATTGGCACGCTGCAGCTCTTTGATGAGGTGAACAACATACCCACCTTGGGCGGGCCTGCGGATTCGACCCTTACACTTTCGCTTTATATCTATTATCTCTCATTCAGGTTCATGCCCAGCTTTGGCTATGCGGCCACGGTATCCTACGTCATCGTCGTTCTCGTTGTGATTTTGAGCTTCGTGCAATTTCTTGTGGCGCGCGAAAGGCGGCCGTCATGAATGCCCGCAAATTCCAGCGCGCATTGGTCTATATGGCATTGATCATCGCTGCCTATGTTTCAGTCTTCCCGTTTTTCTGGATGATCGTCGGCAGTACCAACACGATGGCAGATATCCTCAGGGGCAAAACCAGTTTTGGCGATGCCTTGTTGGCCAATTTTGCACATCTCACAGCACAAGTAGACTTGCCATTGCTGTTCTGGAATTCCGCCAAGATCGCAGTCATCGCCACGGCCCTCACGTTGCTGATCTCGTCGCTTGCCGGCTATGGCTTTGAAATCTTCAAAACCAGGTTGAGCGAGCGGGTCTTTGCGGCACTGCTTGCCATGCTCAGCATTCCCTTTGCCGCTGTGATGATTCCATTGTTCATTTCGATGGCGCAACTGCATTTGATCAACACCCATGCCGCAGTGATTATTCCCACGGTGGCCTCAATCTTCATCATTTTCTATTTCCGCCAGGCCACCAAGGCCTTCCCTAGCGAGCTGCGGGACGCTGCGCGCGTGGACGGGCTGAAAGAATGGCAAATATTCTGGCATGTTTATGTACCGGTGATGCGTTCAACCTATGCTGCCGCAACCATCATCATCTTCATGGCCAACTGGAACAACTATCTCTGGCCGTTGATCGTGTTGCAAACCAACGAAACAAAAACGCTGACACTCGCGGTGGCTTCACTGTTGACAGCCTACACACCGGATTTCGGTGTTGTCATGGTGGCTACCACTTTGGCCACGTTGCCCACGCTTATCATCTTCTTCGTCTTGCAAAAGCAGTTTGTGCAAGGCCTCTTGGGGTCGGTGAAATGATGATGCGGCGACATAAGTCTCAAATGGAGTTTGTAGGATGAGCGGGCTCAAACTGCGCGACGTGCGAAAGTCCTATGGCGCCGTTGAGGTGATCAAGGGTGTCAGCCTGGATATTGAACCCAAGGAATTTGTGGTTTTTGTGGGCCCCTCCGGCTGCGGCAAGTCCACGCTGTTGCGCATGATTGCGGGGCTTGAAGATATTTCTGGCGGTGATCTTGAAATCGGCGGCCAGCGCATGAATGAGGTTGATCCTTCCAAGCGCGGCATTGCCATGGTGTTTCAATCCTATGCGCTTTATCCGCATATGAGTGTGCGTGACAACATGGGCTTCGCTTTGCGCTTTGCGGGTGTGTCCAAAGCTGAAATTGATCGCCAGGTTGATGACGCAGCCCGCACATTGGGGTTGGGCGCGTTAATGGAGCGCTGGCCCAAGGAACTTTCCGGCGGGCAGCGCCAACGCGTGGCCATTGGACGGGCCATTGTGCGCCACCCGGAAGTGTTTCTGTTTGATGAACCACTTTCGAACCTTGATGCCGAGTTGCGCGTGCACATGCGCATCGAACTGGCACGGCTGCACAAGGCGCTCGCCGCCACGGTGATTTATGTGACGCACGACCAGGTGGAAGCCATGACACTGGCCGACAAGATTGTGGTGATGCGCGAGGGCGCGATCAGCCAGGTGGGCTCGCCACTGGATGTCTATGACAACCCAGACAACATGTTTGTGGCCGGTTTCATTGGCTCACCCAAAATCAATTTCGTGAAAGGCATTGTGGAACGCGTGTCGAAAACAGGCGCCTCAGTCAGCCTGCCAGGCTTTCAGGATGCGAAGATTTCATTCCCGACCGAGATGACACAACTTACGGCTGGCGAAGCTGTCACCGTTGGTTTGCGGCCACAGCATTTCAGCGATACAGGTGCGCTTAAGTTTAAACTGAATGTTGAGCTGATTGAGCACTTGGGTGGCGAATCCTTTGTCTACGCCGGTAATGGCAGCGGCGATTTGATTACCGTGGCCACGCAAGCGGGCAGAGGCCTGAAAGCCGGACAAAAATTTGAAGCACGGATTGATCCTACAAAGGCCCTGCTCTTCGACGCAAATGGCCAGCGGGTTAGATAGAAATTGAATTGGAGACAATATGAATCGGATTCGTTGGGGTATTCTGGGGCCGGGCAACATCGCCCAAAACTTCGCAGACGGTTTGGCGCAGGCGCCTTCAGGTGTTCTCACCGCCATCGCCAGCACATCCGCTGAACGCCGCGCCAGTTTTGGTGAGCGCAACAAGGTTGAAGCCGCAAAGCGATATGCCACTTATGACGCCTTGCTCGGCGACAAGGAAGTGGATGCGATCTACATTTCAACGCCACACCCCTGGCATGCGCAATGGGCCATCAAGGCCATGCGCGCCGGCAAGGCGGTGCTGGTGGAGAAGCCCGCGGGCATGAATGCGGCAGAAGTTGTTGCGCTGACAGAGGTGGCCGAACAGTGCGGCACCTTCTTTATGGAAGCTTTCATGTACCGCTGCCATCCGCAAATCGCGCGGCTAATGGAACTGATCGCTTCAGGCGAAATTGGCACGCTGCGCCACCTTAAAGTCAATTTCGGATTCGCCGCACCCTTCAAGACGGATTCACGGCTCTATGACCGCAACCTGGGTGGCGGCGGTATTCTGGATGTGGGTGGATACACAACATCGCTTGCCAGATTGGTGGCGGGGGCCTCAATGGGCCAACCATTCGCGGAGCCAATCGTTCTCAAAGGTGCTGGCATTGTTGGCAAGAGCGGCGTGGATGAAGTGGCCCACGCGCTCCTTACATTCAGCAACGGCTTCATTGCCGAAATCGCTTGCGCCGTGGCGCGCAACATGGACAACCGTGCCGTGATCATGGCTGACAAGGGTACGATCGAATTGCTCGATCCATGGGTGCCGGGGCGCAATGCCGGGCCTTCGGATGCGAAGATCATCGTGACTGTGGGGTCCACGAGCCGCACAGAGGAAATCAACAATCCGCATCAGCTTTTCTCATTTGAGGCAGAGCTGGTGAGCCGCGCCATTGCCGGCGGCCACAAGCAAGCACCGCACCCTGCCATGAACTGGGACGACAGCATTGGCAACAACATGGCCATGGATCGTTGGCGGGCCGAACTCGGCTATGCCACTTTCAGCGAAGACCCAAAGCTCAACCGCGCCATTCCCGGTGTGTTGCCTGCAGGCTTGCCGAAAATTCCCGGGATCAAGATCGCTGATCTCGAAAAGCCCATCAGCCAACTCGTTATCGGTTGCGACAACAAAGACGGCATCGCGTCTGGTGCGTTGGTTTGGGACGCATGGATGGAAGCGGGCGGCAATGCCTTTGACACAGGCTTTGTCTATGGCGGCGGCCACCATGAAAAAGTTCTGGGCCAGTGGATCGCCAACCGAGGCGTGGCCAAAGATGTGATCATCATCGTCAAAGGCGGGCACACGCCTTATTGCACGCCGCGCGCCATTGAAGCGCAATTGGATATTTCGCTGGAGCGGTTGGGCCTCAACCACGCGCCCATCTACATCATGCACCGCGACAATCCGAATGTGCCCGTTGGCGAGTTCGTTGACATGCTCAACCGCCTGCACAAGGCGGGGCGCATTGGCGCTTTTGGCGGTTCCAATTGGTCGATCGCACGCTTCAAAGAGGCCAATGCCTATGCCGCGTCCAAGGGGCTTAAGCCGCTCACCATTCTCAACAACAATCTCTCTCTGGCGGTGATGGAGCGCCCTGTCTGGGCCGGTTGCATCACCTCCAACAACGCTGAAACGCTGGCCTTCCTGCGCGAAAGCAAAACCACACATGTGAGTTGGTCATCGCAGGCGCGGGGCTATTTCTTGCCCGAAGTTTTACGATCACGCTTGCCTGCTGACACAAGCCCTGAAACCTGCTTCGGCAGCCCGGCCAATGCTGAGCGCCGCACGCGCGCGGAAAA
>JAYTIG010000181.1:0-5395 GCA_043731995.1 Hyphomicrobiales bacterium | reverse complement strand
CGGCGGCAAGGCCTGCGGGGCCCGATCCGACGATCAACACATCCGCGAAGGTATTGCGCGAGTCATGCCGCTGGTCAGAACCTTGGGTTCCGGTTTTGCCCAAGCCCGCAGCACGGCGGATGAAAGGCTCATAGAACATCCAGCTTTTGCGGGCCGGGCCCATAAAGGTCTTGTAATAGAAGCCCGCGCCGAACAGGGGCGCTGCCAGCTTGTTCAACCCCATGAAGTCAAAGCGTGGGCTGGGCCAAGCGTTCTGGCTGCGAGCATCAAGGCCCTCTGCCAGCTCCAGCGCCGGGCCAATGGTGTTTGGCACTTCCTTGCCGCCACGGCCAGTGGTGAAAAGTGCGTTGGGCTCTTCCACGCCGGCGCCCATGATGCCGCGCGCGCGGTGATATTTGAAGCTGCGGCCCACCACGGTTTGATTATTGGCGAGAAGTGCAGAAGCCAGCGTGTCTCCGGCACAGCCTTTCAGCTTGCTGCCATTGAAGCGGAAGTTGAGGCTTTGGGCGCGGTCAATGCGCCCACCCTCTTCGAGGCGGCGGAACTTGCTCATGGTGTCCGCCTCCAAGATGAAACCTGATTTGCACCCTTCACCCTTCTCCCCTTGCGGGAGAAGGTGGATTGCGCCGCAGGCGCAAGACGGATGAGGGGTCGCGCTGAACCTTCAAATTCGGAGCGACCCCTCATCCGGCGCTGCGCGCCACCTTCTCCCGCAAGGGGAGAAGGGTGAGTGGCCAGTGCGGGGGAAACAATGTTCACGCGTCTCTTCCCAAAATTTCATTCGTTGCCGTGTTGCGCTTCAGGCGGAACCATTGGCGGCAGCCCAATGTGTGCTGCCAGAATTCCTCATGCGGGCCTTTGGGATTATCAAACACAAACACATAATCAGCCCAAGTCTTTGGCCCGCCAGACCCGTGCTGCGGGCGCTTTTTTGATGCGTCGCCGCCATAGCGGAATTCGCTCACATCGCGTTCACCACAATGGGGGCAAGGAATTCTCATTGCTTGTATGTCCAATTGCCGATGCCGTGTTCGTCAAGCTCGTTGCCTTTCATCAGGCGGTCAAGTGCGAAATCGGCGCTGAGTTCATGCGGTGCGTTGTTGGCCATGGTATGCGCGAAGGTGAGGCCAGATGCGGGCGTGGCCTTGAAGCCCTGATAGCACCAGCCGCCATTAAGATAGAGGCCGTCAACGGGTGTTATGCAAATGAAAGGTGAACCATCTGGCGTCATGTCATTGATGCCACCCCAATGGCGCAACACGCGCAGGCGCGACATGAAGGGCGCCAGGGATACGGCACATTCCATCACTTCCTTCATTTTGAAAAACTGGCCGCGTTGGGTGAAGGTGTTGAAGCCATCAAGATGGCCACCAAACACCATGCCGCCTTTATCGGATTGCGACATGTAAAACAGTTCAGCACCCCAGGAAATAACATGGTGGCAAAGGGGCTTCACGGGCTCCGTCACGAAGGCTTGCAGGATGTGGCTTTCCACTGGCAGGCGCAGGCCCACCATGCGCGCCACTTGCGAGGTATGGCCCGCAACTGCAATGCCAACTTTGTCTGACAGGATGCGGCCGCGAGATGTTTCAACACCTGTGACCTTGTTGCCGGATTTCAAAATTCCGGTGACTTCACAGTTCTCGATGATATCCACGCCAAGTTGTGCTGCGGCGCGGGCATAGCCCCAGGCCACGGCATCATGGCGCACTGTGCCGGCGCGGCGCTGGTGAACGGCGCCCCAGATGGGAAAGCGGGCATTTTTGGAATAATCGAGATAGGGAACTTCCTTTTGCAACTCGCTTCGGTCGAGCAATTCGGCATCAATGCCATGAAGCCGCATGATGTTGCCGCGCCTGGCGAATGTATCCATCTGCACGGGCGAAACAGCCACCACGATTTGCCCGCGGTGGGAGACCATGCAGTTGAAATCCAGCTCATGGCTCAGGCCTTCCCACATCTGCAGGGATTTTTCAAAGAAGGCCGTGTTGGCGCCCAGCATGTAGTTCGAGCGGATGATGGTTGTGTTGCGGCCCACATTGCCCGAGCCGATATAGCCCTTTTCCAAAACCGCGATATTGGTGAGGCCGTGGTTCTTGGCCAGATAGTAAGCGGTGGCCAAGCCATGGCCGCCGCCGCCAATGATGATGGCGTCATAATTCGATTTTGGTGATGCCTTGGGCCAGGCCTCCGGCCAAGGTTCAGATGGCCGGAAGGCATGACGCAAGATCGAAAATATTGAATAGCCTTTGGCCATGGCCGCCATCTAAACCAAATCGCCCCCGACTAGGCCACAGATTTTTTCACCAGTGGCCGGCCTGCCTCAGCCCAGGCGGCAAATCCCATGCCCATAAGCCCAAATACCACGAAGAACACGGCCAGCGGCGTCAAGGTGCCATCATAGAACCGACCCGCAAATCCGCCAAGTATGATGCCGAGACCTTGTGATAGCGCACCTGATATGGCCGCCGCCATGCCCGCGATATGCCCCATGGGTTCCATGGCCAGGGCGTTGAAATTTCCGAAGGTGAAGCCCGCACAGAAGAACCAGAAATAAAAGAGCACGGCAATGATCAGCAGCGGCGGCTGGCCTGCAAAAATGAGGCAAAGGGCCAGCAAGGCGATCCACACGCCCACAAAACCCCATAGCGCCCATTTCGACAGGTTCCGCATGCCAAGGCGCATGACGAGCTTGCCGTTCAAAATCATTGCAAGTGCCAAAGCCGTGGCCATGCCGCCAAACCAATATTTGAAGTTGGTGCCCTGATGATATTGCTCGGCGAAGATTTGCTGGCACACACCCAGATAGGCTGTGAACACTGAAAAGATGGCACCTGTTGCCAGCGTGTAACCAAAAGCCACACGGTTTTTGAAGACTTCAACTGCGCCATGCCAGAGATTGGCCGCATCAAAGGGCTGACGGTTTTCCGGCGCCAGCGTTTCTTCCTGGCGCAACCCGAACCACACACCTACGGCGATGGCGGCCACCACAAAGCCTGCAAAGATCACGCGCCAATTGGCAATATCCAGCACGAATTGGCCAATGGAGGGTGCCAGGATGGGCACCAGCATGAAGACCGACATCACAAAACTCATGATGCGTGCCATGGCGGCACCCTTGGCGCCATCGCGCACCATGGCCAGCGCAACGATGCGCGGGCTGGACGCACCGATGCCCTGAATGATGCGGCCAATCACCAGCACCGGAAAATTCCAGGCGAACATGCAGAGCAGCGCGCCCAGGCAATAGACGGCAAGGCCAACAAAGATTGCCGGACGGCGCCCGCTTGAATCAGACATCGGGCCGAAGATCAGTGTGCCCAGCGTCAGCCCACCGAAAAAACCCAGGATGATGAACTGGCGGTCATTGTCATGCAGCGCGCCAAGATCTTTCGCCATGATGCCGATGCCCGGCAACATGGTGTCGATGGACATGGCGGTCAGAGCTGTCAGCACCGCCACAAGTGCAATGAACTCAAATTCCGGCGTGTGGTGTTCTTGCTTGGCAGGCGACATGAGGGGCGGTACTTTCAGGAAAAGAAAGGGCGTATTAGCCGAATATGAATATTGAAGCCATCCAACGTTCCGTCGATCTAGACCCGCGTGACGCGCAGTTCTATGAGAATCCATACCCAACCTATCGGCGGCTGCATGAGCAATGCCCGGTGTTCAAATGGGAGCAATATGGCCATTGGTGTTTCTCGCGCTTTGATGACGTAAATGCGTTGCTGCGTGACCGGCGCTTTGGCCGCCAGATCCTGCATGTGGCCACGCGCGAGGAACTGTCTTGGCCTGAACCAGCAGAGCACATCCGCATTTTCACCGACCACGAAAAACATTCACTGCTGGAGCTTGAGCCGCCTGTTCACACGCGGTTGCGCGGGCTGATCAGCCGTGCCTTCCTGTCGCGGCAGATTGAGCGGTTGCGCCCCTTTATGGCGAGTCTTTCCAACGGCTTGATAGATCGCTTTGAAGCACTGGATGAAGTTGACCTGCTGGAAGAATTTGCAACGCCCATGCCGGTGTTCGTGATCTGCGAATTGCTGGGTGCGCCCACAGAAATGGCGCGGCAGTTCCTCGCCTGGAGCCATGATCATGTGGCGATGTACATGGCCAAGCGCGATCGGGAGATTGAAGACAAGGCCGTGAAAGCGGTGAGCGAATTTTCAACTTACATGCGCGGGCTGATTGCCGAGCGGCGCAAGAATTTGGGCAGCGATCTTCTCTCCGAACTCATTCGCGCTGAAAGCGAGGGGCAGAAGCTCAGCGAAGATGAGTTGGTGACAACAGCCATTCTGGTTCTCAACGCCGGGCATGAAGCCACGGTTCATGCCATGGGCAATGGCTTGAAGACCATGTTGGAGCGCGGGATTGGCGGGCCGATCACACCGGAGCTGATGGATGAGATGATGCGCTTTGACCCGCCGCTGCACATGTTCACGCGCTATGCGCTGGAGGATTTGGAATTCGCTGGCCTGAAGTTGAAAAAAGGCGAAACAGTGGGGCTGATGCTGGGCGCTGCCAACCATGATGCGGCAAAGTTTGAAAGCCCGGAGCAATTCATGCCAACGCGTGATCCTAACCCGCATGTGAGCTTTGGTGCGGGGATTCACTTTTGTATTGGGGCACCGCTGGCAAGGCTGGAAATGCTGGTAGCAGTTGAAACCCTCTTCCAACGCCTGCCCCATTTGCGCTTGGCCGAGGCAGCGCATTACAAAGACGTCTATCACTTTCACGGGTTGGAGAGTTTGAAAGTTACGCCGAGATAATTCGTTAGTCCAACATTACCAGTAACAAGCGCCTTCTACCAGTTCTGCGCCTTTGGGGCGCTCTTCAGGCGCGGGCCTAATCCAGTACTCGTTGATGTGCCTTGTAACAAAGCTGTCGGGCCTGTCATAGGCTGCGCCTCTGATACCAAAGAGTAACTGAGTTACCCCACCCATATGAATGCACTGCTTGCCCGCACGTTTCAGACGCGCGGCAAGCGGAAAGCCATAAGCACCGCAGCCCAAGATAACGACATCGGCTGGCGAAGCTATTGCCCTATCGGTCATATAATCCAGCGCTTCAAACCAAGTCTTGAAGCCTTCAGGGCGGTTGCCTGCAATAGACTGAACTGCTTTGAGTGTGTGCAATTCAAAATCTGGCAATACGTCCGGCGAAGAGAAGAGCTTGGTCCTTTGTTTTTCGTATTGCGATCTTATGGATGTTTCAAATGGATGCACCACCAAAACTTTGCGTCCCGCCAACTTTGCTGTCCAAGGCTTTTGGTAGCGATATGCTTCCAGCGCATCACGGTGGCAAACTGTAGCTCGTCCCAACTGGTCCTCGAACCAGACTTCCCCTTTGCACCACGATGCAAGCAAATCCACTTCTGTTATGCACTCATGCATTA
>JAYTIG010000180.1:0-5397 GCA_043731995.1 Hyphomicrobiales bacterium | reverse complement strand
TTCGGTGAGCGACGGTTTCCCGCCTCTGCTCTCCAGAGTTTATGCCACTGCGCGGTCCTTTGGCCTGAGAGTTTCCGGGGCGGTTGCTCCTTCGGCGCCGGGCTTTGAGCCCAATCTCTCCCGCATCAGTGGTGACGCACAACAGTTCAAATGATAGAAGCTCCCCAAGCAAAGTCAAGAAAGGCAAGAAACGCGATGTTTTATGGAGAAGCAGAAGGCACGGGATATGAAAGCTTCGACAAACGATTCGGGGCCTGCCTCATCGGCCATGCACGGGTGGAGCGGCTGTGGACGGGTGCGCGCTGGCTGGAAGGCCCAGCCTGGTTTCCGGCCTCGCGCTCGCTGATCGTCTCCGACATTCCCAACAACCGCATGCTGCGCTTTGATGAAGCAGGCGGCAGCGTTTCCACTTTCCGCCAGCCTTCCAACAATTCCAATGGCAACACGCGTGACCCCGATGGCCGCCTTGTCACCTGCGAGCATCTCACCCGCCGCGTAACACGCACCGAACATGATGGCTCGATCACCATTCTGGCCGAAAAGCATGATGGCAAGCGCTTCAACTCTCCCAATGATGTGGTGGTGAAGAACGACGGCTCGATTTGGTTCACAGATCCCTCATATGGAATCCTGTTTGACTATGAAGGCGGCAAGGCCGCCAGCGAAATCGGCGCCTGCCATGTTTACCGCATCGACGGGCAGAGTGGCGCAATCACCATGGTTGCCAATGATTTTGAAAAGCCCAATGGCCTCGCCTTTTCGCCGGATGAAAGCCTGCTTTATATCGCCGACACAGGTGTGACCCACAAGGACAATGGCCCCAAGCACATTCGCCGCTTCAAGGTGAATGGCGCAAAGATCAGCGGCGGCGAAGTGTTTGCCGATTGCACTGCGGGGCTGTTTGACGGTTTCCGCATTGATGAAGCTGGCCGCATCTGGACTTCCGCCGCCGATGGCGTGCATTGCTATCACCCAGACGGCACATTGATCGGCAAAGTGAAAATCCCTGAACTTGTCTCAAACGTCTGCTGGGGCGGCCCCAAACTCAACCGCCTGTTCATTTGCGGAACGACAAGCCTTTACTCAGTCTATCTCGCAATCAACGGTAAACGGTAAACTTGCGCTCAAACACGGCAACGGCGA
The DNA here is from genome assembly GCA_043731995.1 of Hyphomicrobiales bacterium. Classification (GTDB taxonomy): domain Bacteria; phylum Pseudomonadota; class Alphaproteobacteria; order Rhizobiales; family Aestuariivirgaceae; genus Aestuariivirga. The sequence goes on along the minus strand of JAYTIG010000180.1, from coordinate 4,254 downwards.
TTGGCTTCTTCGCCATTCTCACTTGGTCATTTCTCGCCCTGCTCACCACGGCTTCGGGCGGCATTCCACCATTTGAATTGGCGGCCATCACTTTCCTGATTGGTGGCCTCACCGGCGCGGTCACTTGGCCTTTCCGCAAAGGGGCCATCGCCAATCTGCACCAAAGTTGGAAAGTCTGGGCGGTGGGAACAGCGGGGCTCTGCATTTATCACTGCACCTATTTCTTTGCCCTTCAGTCCGCCCCGCCGGTTGAGGCCAGCCTGATTGCCTATCTTTGGCCTTTGCTGATCGTGGTTTTCGCCTCATTCCTGCCCGGCGAGAGTTTCGAGCTGCATCACAAAATTGGCATCGCGCTTGGCCTGCTTGGGGCCGTGCTCATCATCACCAAGGGATTGACGGTGGGCTTTGCTTCAGGCTTGAAGCTTGGCCATTTTCTCGCCATGGCCTGCGCCTTCATCTGGTCAGCCTATTCGGTGGCTTCGCGCCGCATGGGCCATGTACCAACCGATGTGGTGGCCGGATTCTGTTTCATCACTTCAGCGGTGGCCACTGTCTTGCATTTTGCATTGGAGCCAACCATTTACCCGCAAGCCACCAGCCAATGGATCGCCATTGCAGCACTGGGGCTTTTGCCACTGGGCCTTGGCTTCTATGCCTGGGACTTCGGCATGAAGCACGGCGACATCATGGTGCTGGGCGCGTTGTCTTATGCTGCTCCATTGCTGTCCACGCTGATCATGCTGGCCTCTGGCTATGCCGCCTGGCACTGGTCAATCGGTGTCGCATGCGTGCTGATTACGATTGGTGCCGCCATTTCCGCCAAAGGCATGTGGCAAAGCAATGGAAAGGCCAATGCTAAACCCAACGCCTGACGCGCTGTTGATAGGCTTGATACGCGGCGCCGAACTTTTCCTGCATCACCTGTTCTTCTGGCATGATCTGGAAACGTTGAATGAAAAGACCAAATGCAATGGGCCCAAGCAACAGCCAGGCGTTGGCAAACATGATTGCAACGCCAATCAGCAACAGCGCCATGCCCAGATACATCGGGTTGCGCGTGCGGTGGTAAATGCCAGCGGTGACCAACTGTGAGGCCGAGTTGAGATTGATCGGGTTTAGCGTCGTGCCTGCCCTGACAAAGGCATTGCGCCCGGCAACCGCAACACCAATTCCCAGCAGTGCAAAGACAATTGCAATGATCAACCACAAACCACCCGCCATGCCCATTCCCATCAGACGGTTTGCCAGCCACATCAGCGCCACCACGATCAACATCAGAAGCGGGGGCGGAATCTTATGTTCAAGGAACGCCATCCACCCACCTCACACAAACGCACCGTGGCAGTGCTTGAACTTCTTGCCAGAGCCGCAAGGGCAATCATCATTGCGCGAAACCTTGCCCCAGGTTTCAGGCTTCTTTGGATCAATCTTGGCCGCGGCCTTTGGCTTGGCGGCAGTTTCCAAATTCATGGTGCCCGCTGCAACATTGAGGGAACCCGCTTCGTCCTGCCCGGTGCTGGCATCAATGTGGTGCAGCTCCATCGGTGGCAGTGCTGTTTCATCGGGCAAGCCCGCCGGTTGCTGGAATTGCAGCTGTACGCGCATCAACTGGCTGGTGACGGCTTCCTTCAATTGGCTCACCATGGCCTGGAACATGGTGAAGCCTTCAGTTTTGTATTCATTCAGCGGGTCGCGCTGGCCATAACCACGCAAGTGGATCACTTGTCGCAGATAGTCATTGGCAATGATGTGCTCGCGCCAAAGCCTGTCCAGCGTTTGCAGGAGAACTGATTTTTCAATCTGCTGGCCAATGTCCTGGCCTGGCGCAGCGCCTGCCCATTCCTCGCGCTTGGCTTTGTAAGCATCATCCACCGCATGGGTCACACGCTCGCGGATCTGCTCATCCGCTATGCCTTCTTCCTTGGCCCAATCGTCAACCGGGAAATCAATGGCCACGGCATCGCGCAGCTGCTCACGAAGTCCTGCCGCATCCCACTGCTCGGCATAGGCGTTCTCAGGGATATGCTTGCTTACAAGCTCATCCACCACGTCGTGGCGCATGTCATCCACGGTTTCAGAAACTTCTTCGCCCTTCATGATGCCGATGCGCTGGTCAAAGATCACCTTGCGCTGATCATTCATCACGTTGTCGAATTTCAGCAGATTCTTGCGGATGTCAAAGTTGCGGGCTTCCACTTTCTTTTGCGCGGTTTCCAGCGCCTTGTTGATCCAGGTGGAAACAATGGCCTCACCATCCTTCAGGCCCAGCTTCTGCAACATGCCATCGAGGCGGTCCGTGCCGAAGATGCGCATCAGGTCGTCTTGCAGTGAAAGATAGAAGCGCGAGCGGCCAGGGTCACCCTGGCGGCCTGAACGGCCACGCAACTGGTTATCAATGCGGCGGCTTTCATGCCGCTCGGTGCCAATCACGAACAAGCCACCGGCATCGATTACAATGCGCCTGTTGCTTTCAACCTCATCCTTGATTTTCTGGATGGCGCGGCTGCGCTCTGCCCCTTCCGCCAGCTGCGCCAATTCCTGCTCAACGCGCATGTCAAGGTTGCCGCCCAGCTTGATGTCGGTGCCACGGCCCGCCATGTTGGTGGCAATGGTCACAGCACCCGGCGCACCGGCCTGGCTGATGATCAATGCTTCCTGTTCATGGAACCGGGCATTCAGAACATTGTGCTTGATGCCAGCGGCCGTCAGCGCATTGGAGAGCAACTCGGATTTCTCAATCGACACAGTGCCCACAAGCACGGGCTGGCCGCGCGCCTGCGCATCACGGATGGTTTCAATGATGGCGCCAAATTTTTCACGTTCGGTGCGGTAAACTTCGTCATTCTCATCCAGGCGCGCCACCGGCACATTGGTCGGCACTTCGAGAACATCAAGCCTGTAAATGTCGATGAACTCATCCACTTCCGTCAGCGCCGTGCCGGTCATGCCAGCCAGCTTGTCATACATGCGGAAATAGTTCTGGAATGTGATTGACGCCATCGTCACATTCTCAGGCTGAACCTGCACATGTTCCTTGGCTTCAATGGCCTGATGCAGGCCTTCCGAATAGCGGCGTCCCGGCATCATGCGGCCCGTGAACTCGTCAATGATGACAACTTCGCCATCCTTCACGATATAGTCCTTGTCCAGCGCGAACAGCTTGTGCGCGCGCAAGGCATTCTGGATATGATGAACGATGGTCACGTTTGCGGCGTCATACAAGGTTCCGCCCTTGAGAACGCCAGCGGCGGTCAACAGCTGTTCGAGATGCTCATTGCCAGATTCGGTCAGCGTCACCTGCCGCTGTTTTTCATCCAACTCAAAATCTTCATTCACCAGTTGCGGAATGAAATGATCCAAGGTGTTGTAGAGTTCAGACCTGTCTTCGGACGGGCCGGAAATGATAAGGGGCGTGCGCGCTTCATCAACCAGGATCGAGTCTACTTCGTCGACAATCGCAAAGCAGTGCCCGCGTTGCACCATCTCTTCGAGATGGTATTTCATGTTGTCGCGCAGATAGTCGAAACCCAGCTCGTTGTTGGTGCCATAGGTGATGTCACTGGCATAGGCCGCGCGGCGCTGGTTATCGTCCAATCCATGCACGATGACACCCGTGGTCATGCCCAGGGCAGAATAGACTTTGCCCATCCAGCCCGCATCGCGTTTGGCCAGATAGTCGTTCACCGTCACAACATGAACGCCCTTGCCCGCAAGCGCGTTAAGGTAAACCGGCAGTGTGGCCACCAGCGTTTTGCCTTCGCCGGTTTTCATTTCCGAAATGATGCCGGCATTCAGCACCATGCCGCCCAGTAACTGGACATCAAACGGCCGCAGGCCCAGGGAACGCTTGGCGGCCTCGCGCACGGCCGCAAAGGCTGGCACCAGAAGATCATCAAGCGACTTGCCACCTGCCAATTCGGCCTTGAACTTGTCGGTCAGGCCCATCAATTCAGCGTCAGAAAGCTTTTCATATTCAGGCTCGATCGCATTGATGGCCGGAACCCTTTTCTGGAAGGCCACCAATTTGCGGCTGTTGGTCGTGCCAAAAACCGCGGAGGCAATATTGCGCAATCCGAGCATGTGTTTCGTAATCCTTGGGGGTTGGCCCCGATTAGTTGAGCGTTTGGGCACGCCTATAGCCGAGAGAGGGGGCTTTCGGAAACCCTCATTTCTTGGGCTCTGAGATAAGCCGTGAGCCCCTGGCTTTCAACCTGTTGCTCTGGGGCAACAATGGGCCGAAAAGGCATATTCTCG
>JAYTIG010000179.1:0-1991 GCA_043731995.1 Hyphomicrobiales bacterium | reverse complement strand
CGTTCCTGGCCGATTCTTGCCACGTAGGCCTGTCCTTTGATGTCCCCTTTGAATTTTTAGTGGCAAAGACGGCATTCTATATATTGACCGTCACTATTCATGCTACAATTTACAGGCCATTGACGAAGCTATTATTTGCGGTTTAGCTGTAGGAGCTCGTCCTCGCGTTGACTCTCGTGGAACGGCGGTTCAAATCCAAGATGTCAGTGGGGCTTAACCCGCGGCACAATATGGGAGGTTCTATAATGTCAATGATTCACAAGATTGGTAAGGCCTGCGCAGTCGGTGTCTCGGCGTCGATGTTTGCATTGCTTGCCACGACGGTCCATGCTGAGACCAAGATCGTTGCTGGTCCTGCGGCGCAGCCCAATTGCTTTGTGCCTTGGGCCAAAGACACCAAATTCTTCCAATTTCCAAAGAAAGCCGGTCCTTATCGGATTGCTCTAGCCAATGGCTATATCGCCAATACTTGGCGTATTCAGATGATTCAGACGGCGAAGGCCTATGCAGCCCAGCCTGAAGTCAAAGCCCAGTTGAAGGAATTCAAGGTTGTTTCAACGGGTGAAGACGTGCCAGCCCAGATCTCGGCCATCAACAACTTCATCGACTCCGGTTTTGACGCCATCGTCGTGAATGCCCAGAACCCAACCGCTTTTGGTCCGGTGATCAAGCGCGCCAAGGAAGCGGGCGTCATCCTTGTTGCCTTCGACAATATTCTCGATACGCAGGATGCCATCAACGTCAACGTGGACCAGAAGGGTCTTGGTGTTTTGTGGGCCAATTGGCTGATCAAAAACGTCCCAAATGGCGGCAAGGTTCTCGAAGTGCGCGGCGTTGCCGGTACCTCGGTGGATACCGATCGTCATAACGGCATTCACGAAACGCTCGATGCTTCGGGCAAGAAGTGGGCTGTGACGGAAGTGGTCGGCAAGTGGGATGATGGTGTTGCCCAAAAGGCAACCGCCGATGCCATAGCAACTAACGGACCCTTCGATGGCATCACGGCACAGGGTGGTGACACGGGCGTGGTGCAAGCAATGATAGATGCCAAGCACAAGTTCGTACCCTTCGGCGGTGAAACCGAAAATGGTTTCCGCAAGTTCTGCTCGCAGCATGCTGCTGATGGCTTGAAGTGCTCCTCAGCCGGAACGGGTCCTGCCCAGGTTGCCGTTGCCATCAAGACGGCACTGGCCGCCTTGAATGGTGAGGTGGTGCCGCAATCCGTGAAACTGCCTTTGGCCATTGTTGAAGATCCAAACTTCAAGGCCGGCCAGGATTTCTTCCCTGATCAATCACCCAATTTCTTCGTGGGCAACTCATTCCCAACCTGTGGCATCAACTTCTTGGCCCAGGAAATCATGGGACAAAGCAAAGAAAACCAGTAATCTCCCAAACTGCAAGAACTGGCACCGCGCTCGACAAGACCGCGGTGCTGATTCCTGTTGATGCTGGGCCGGAGGCACCTTGGTCGATCAACCACTCTTCAAGATGGAGCAAGTCTCCAAGCGTTATGGCGGCGTTCACGCGCTGGAACACGCTGACCTCAATATTTATCCCGGACAAATTCACGGCATCCTAGGCGAAAATGGCGCTGGAAAATCGACATTGATCAAGATCATGTCGGGCGTGGTCACGCCTGATGAAGGCCACATGGAGATTGATGGAAAGCCCATTTCCTTTGGAACACCGGCTTCGGCCAACAAAGCTGGCGTGGTCTGTATTTTCCAGGAACTCTCGCTGATCCCGGATTTGAGTGTTGCTGATAATATCATCATCAGCGATCCGCCTACGCGCTTTGGCATGATTGATCGGGCCAAGCAGCGCAAACTCGCCGAACAGGCTCTGGCCCGCGCTGGTGCCGCTGACATTCACCCGCAGGCTTTTGTCAAAGACCTCCCCCTGTCGCGCCGCCAAATGGTGGAAATTGCCAAGGCCCTGGCACGCAACCCACGCATCCTCATTCTCGATGAGGCAACATCGGCTTTGACATC
>JAYTIG010000178.1:0-5402 GCA_043731995.1 Hyphomicrobiales bacterium | reverse complement strand
TGACTACGAAAATAACCGGCAGGAAGAACAAAATCATCGGAACGGTGAGCTTTGGCGGAAGGGCGGCTGCCTTTTTCTCTGCATCCGACATGCGGTCCTTGCGGTTTTCTTCTGCCAGCACGCGCAGCGCAGAGCCAAGCGGCGTGCCGTAACGTTCTGATTGGATCAAAGCCGTTACCACCGATTTCACCGTTTCAAGCCCGGTGCGTTTGGCAAGATTTTCCAGGGCTTTGCGGCGGTCTGGCAAATAAGCAAGTTCCGCCGTAGTGAGCTGCATTTCCTCAGCCAGCGGAACGGACTGCGAGCCGATTTCCTTCGACACGCGCTGCATCGCAGGCTCCAACGCCATGCCCGATTCCACGCAGATGAGCAGCAAGTCCAGTGCGTCTGACCATGCCTTCTTGATGGAAGCCTGGCGCTTTGTAACCATGTTGCGGACAAATACACCGGGCAAATAGAAGCCGATCAAAAGCCCGCCCATTGCGCCGGCCAGGCGCATGCCCACCGACCACGATGTCATATATAACGTCATGTAGGTAAAGGCCGCCAAGGAAAGGACGATGGGCACGACGGCGCGCAAGATCAGAAATACCGTCAGGTGGCGCTCTTGGCGGAGGCCTGCCTTGCGCAGCATATCCATGGAATTTTCGGCTTCAAAAAGCTTTTTGAGGTTCAGCGAATCCACCACGCCGGAGGACATGCTGCCGGACTTCTTGTCACGCAGGCGCACCGCGCCTGCATCCAGAGTAGCCTTTTGCTGGGCCTTCAAGCGGTCGCGCTCGCTCGAAACCAGCTTGATACGGCCTGCAAGTTTGTCGTTATCAAAATAGGGAGCAGCAACGGTGATCACCGTCGCGAAGGTGGCGAGCGCCGCCAGCAAGGCAATCATGCCTTCAACGTGGGTGAAACTTTCGAGCAATTGCATCATGGCGCGGCCTTTTGCCTTACATCTGGAAATTGATCATTTTGCGCATGACAAGAATGCCGATTGACATCCAAGCCAGGCAACATCCAATCATGATGTTGCCGGTGTGGGTATAAAACAGCGGCGTGAGGTATTTAGGGTTGAAAAAACTCATCAAACCGACAATGCAAAAGGGCAGCGAACCGATGATGGCTGCGGAAGACTTGGCTTCTTGCGAAACGGCTTGAACCTTTTGCTTCATCTTCTTGCGGTCGCGCAGCACGCGCGAAAGGTTGCCCAGGGCCTCAGACAAGTTGCCACCTGTCTTGGATTGAATGGTCATCACGATGGCAAGGAAGTTCACTTCTGGAAGCGGCATGCGCTCAACCATCCGCTCGATGCCCTGATCGAGTGGAATGCCAATCCGCTGGCCTTCCACAACTTCCATGAATTCCGGCCCAACAGGTGGACCCTGCTCGGTGGAAATGATCTTCATGGCTTCGGATACAGGCAAGCCTGACTTCAGGCCGCGCACCAACACGTCAATGGCATCGGCAAAATCATGGAGGAACTTGTTCTGGCGGCGGTTGCGGAGAAAATTGACAACCCAACGCGGCAAGCCGAATGCTCCCACAAAGAAAATCATGCCGAGTGCATAGAGAGGCGCACCAAAGACAAAGCCCACGAATGTCAGCACCAAACCAAGGCCCAGCGACATCATGTAATAGGCACGCGGTGTGGTTTCCAAGCCGGCCTGCTCAAGGCGCACGCGCAGCGAAATCTTCTTCTTCTTGCTTTCCTTTTCGCTGATCTGGTTCAGCGATTCCTGGATCTGCTTGCGCCGCGTATCTTTCTGGTCTTCAGCAAAGCGCGCGCGGAAACCGCCCATGCCATCCTTTTTGGTATTGGCAATTGCCTTTACACGGCTGGAACGGGCCGAACCTGCAAGGATGGGATAGAGAATGGCAAAAAACAGGCCACCAACGGCCAATGCTACCATCGCCACAAATGCCATGCTGGTCAGATCATCGCCAAAAAACATGGCTTAGCCCCTTATCGTCAATGGTTCTAGTTGCCGCCGGCCTGGCGTGCTTCGGCTTTTTCCAAGGCATCAGCGAGGCGGCGCTCTTCGTTGTAGTAGCGGGCACGATCCCAGAAATGCGGGCGGGCAATGCCAGTTGCGCGGTGTTCGCCGATGATCCTGCCATTGGCATCTTCGCCAACGATTTCAAAGAGGAACAAGTCCTGGGTGATGATGACATCGCCTTCCATGCCCACCACTTCGGTGACATGGGTGATCTTGCGTGAGCCATCGCGCAAACGTGTGGCCTGAACGATCACATCGATCGAACCCACAATCATTTCCTTGATGGTTTTCGATGGCAATGAGAAACCGCCCATGGTGATCATGGATTCCAGACGCGAAATGGCTTCACGCGGAGAGTTGGCATGGAGCGTGCCCATGGAACCATCGTGGCCGGTGTTCATGGCTTGCAGCAAATCGAATGCTTCAGGGCCGCGGACTTCGCCGACGATGATGCGTTCAGGACGCATACGCAGGCAGTTCTTCACGAGGTCGCGCATGGTAATGGCGCCCTCACCTTCCAAGTTTGGCGGGCGGGTTTCAAGGCGCACCACATGCGGCTGTTGCAGCTGAAGTTCGGCTGCGTCTTCGCAGGTTATGATACGTTCATCATGGTCGATACAGCCGGTCAAACAGTTGAGCAGCGTGGTTTTGCCTGAACCTGTGCCGCCTGAGATCAGCACGTTGCAGCGTACACGGCCGATGATTTCGAGAATGGTTGCGCCTTCCGGTGTGATGGACTTGAACTTGGTCAAGTCTGCGAGCCTGAGGCGGTCTTTCTTGAATTTACGAATGGTGAGGGCGCAACCATCGATGGCCAATGGAGGTGCAATGACGTTGACACGCGAACCATCGGGCAAGCGGGCATCGCAGATCGGGCTTGCTTCGTCGACGCGGCGGCCAACTTGGCTCACAATGCGCTGGCAGATGTTCAGCAATTGGGCGTTGTCGCGAAAGCGCACGCCAGTCTTCTGCATCTTGCCATTGACTTCGATGAACACCGTGCTGGCGCCATTGACCATGATATCGGCGATATCGTCGCGCGCCAGCAGCGGCTCCAGCGGGCCATAGCCAAGCACGTCATTGCAGATGTCTTCGAGCAGTTCTTCCTGCTCGGCAATCGACATCACCACATCCTTGAGCGAGATGATCTCGTTGACAATGTCGCGGATTTCGTCACGCGCTGCCTCGCGGTCCAGCTGGCTGAGCTGTGTGAGATCAATGGCATCGATGAGCGCGTTGAAGATCGTGCTCTTGATGTCATAGTAAGAATCAGACTTGTGCTTCACTTCCGCATGCTGAGGCTTCGGCGTTTCTGGCAGAGGTGCTGCGGGCTTGGTGCTGACTTTGATTTCCGGCACGGCGGCGCCGGCCACTGGAACATGGTGTTGGGGTGCTGCTACAGGCTTTTCTGGCGGAACGACAGATGGCGATAGGCCGGTGTCGGTTTTCTTGCCGAACATTTTTTAACCTTCCTTCTTTTTCAGGCTGGGAAGCTTATTCATGAGGCTGGCGAGGCCGCCCTTTTGTGGCTTGGCCACCACGCGGCTAATGCCGGCCAATTGGTTGGCCAGGTCTTCGATCATTTCAGTGGCCTTTGCCTTGGGGGCCACTTCGAACAGCATCTGGCCGTTGCCCTGAGCAAGGCCGAAGCTTTGCGGATCATGCGGGATGATGGCTGAAGGCACCAGGCCAAGGGCCTTGGCAAAATCAGCCGCTGGAATTTCCGGACGTTTGGGAACACCAACCTGGTTCAAAACCAGACGTGGCAGACGGTCGTTCGGCCGGCCCACCTTCAGCAGGTCAATCAGGTTCTTGGCATTGCGCAAGCTTGGCAATTCCGGCGTTGCCGTAATGATGATTTCATCAGCATTCATCAAGGTATATTTGACCCATGGGGCCCACATGTTGGGAACGTCCACGATGATCATGGGCGCCGCCTGGCGCACCACATTTAGCACCGTTTCGACGGAATGCGCTTCGATGTTCATGTCGCGCTCAATGGAGCCGGGTCCGTTGAGCAAATTCAGCTTGTTGCCCAGTTTCGACATCAAGCGGTCAAGCAGGGTGTTATCGACGCGGTCTGGCGCCATCAATGCTTCATAGAAAGTGCCGCCGCCATCCTGGTTGAAATTCAAGGCTGCCGTGCCGAAAGACAGATCAAGATCAGTGAGGATTGTTTCAATGTCCAACTTCTGCGAGGTGGCATAAGCAACGTTATGCGCAATGGTCGATGAACCCACGCCACCCTTGGCACCCACAAAGGCCATGACCTTGCCCAAGGGGGCAGCGGCGGGATCATTGTAAATCGATGCGACGGATTCAATGACCTGAAGCGAGGTGAGCGGGGCCACCAGATAGTCGCTCACATGGTTCTTCATCAGCTCGCGGAAGAGCAGGATATCATTGACGTGGCCAATCACGATCACTTTGGTGTTGGGGCCGCAAACTTCGGCGAACTGGCCAAGCTCGGCCATCACGCGGGCGCGGTCGCCGTGCGATTCAACAATCACCACATTTGGTGTTTGCTCCTGCGTGTAGAACTGTGCGGCGCCGGCAATGCCGCCCATCTGGATATTCACATGGGCCTTGGACATGCGCCTGTCGGAAGCTGCCGACTGCATCACCTGCGCTGTCTGCGGATTGTCGCAGAAAATGCCGATTGAGATGCGAGGAACAAGCGCCACCAAAGAAGTTTCGGGGGCTTGGGCGAGGGTGGATTCGGTTGCAGAGGTCATGTGATGCCGTCCGTTGGCTTAGGTATCAGGGGGAAGCAGAACTGGTGGCGCTTGTGGAGAGACTGCTGCTGGCCGCCGCCGCAGTATTCATATTGCGCACCGCTGCTGCCGCATTCGCACCCATGGGAAGATCCGTTGCACGCGGTCTGTAGAGGGTGCTTGGATCAGCAATCTCAGCGGCAATGTTGGCTTGGACAGCACAGCCATGATTCACATAGGCGGTGTTCTGCGCAGTTTCCGTCAAGTCTTGGGGCCAATTGCCACATTCGTGGCCTTTGCCCCTCATGGCTTGAAGCGGATAGGCCATGGATGACTCCGCCGGATTGCGAATGCCATCATCGTTCATGGCATCATCAGCAATGCAGCCTGAAAGTGAGAACAGCGCCAGGGCAAGAAAGGCACCAGAGGCTGCTTGAGCGCGTTTCGAATTATTGCGGTTCATGATTTCAACTCCACTCACTCAACAACATAGCCAACATTGCCGCTGTAAGACCCGTGGGGCCTGCCGGGGCCTGTGCCATAGACCTTGTTCAGGCGGCCCATATGGATGGTCTGGCGATCAGAAGCTTCGTTCAGATTCTTGTCTGGCGTTTCAAGTTGTTTCTGGGCAACTGAGCGCACGATATGCGGCGTGACCAACACGACCAGTTCGGTTTGGTTCTGGATGAAGTCGCGG
>JAYTIG010000177.1:0-1992 GCA_043731995.1 Hyphomicrobiales bacterium | reverse complement strand
CTCTGTGGCCTTGTCGGCCTTGGGGAAATAGGCCCGCCCACCCCAGTTTTGACCGGAGCGGATGAAAAACACCTGCACGCAAGATTGCCCGCCCTCTTGCGCCATGCCAAAAATATCGGCCTCATCCACCCCTTGTGGGTTGATGCCTTGCGTGGCGGTCACAAAGCTCAAGGCGCGGATACGGTCGCGGATGCGCCCGGCATCTTCAAATTGCATGGCTTCGGCCGCTTGCTCCATGGCGCAGGCAAGCTCGGCCTTCACTTCATTGCTCTTGCCGGAAAGGAAGCCTTCTGCCTCTGCCACCAACGCGTCATAAGCCGGCTTTTCGATTATCCCCACGCAAGGCGCTGAACAGCGCTTGATCTGATACAACAGGCAAGGCCGGGTGCGGTTGGCAAACACGCTGTCATTGCAGCTGCGCAACAAAAACGCCTTCTGCAAGGTGTTGATGGCATTGTTGACGGCCCCTGCCGAAGCGAAGGGCCCGTAATAGCTGCCCTTGCGGTTGCGTGCGCCGCGGTGCTTGGCGATCTGCGCGAACTCATGATCCTTGGCGATCAGGATATAGGGAAAGCTCTTGTCATCCCGCAGGATCACATTGAACTTCGGCTTCAGCTTCTTGATCAGATTGGCTTCCAGCAGCAGCGCCTCAGCCTCTGAAGCCGTCACCACAAATTCCATGTGGGCCGTGAGCGAAATCATCAGCGCAATGCGGTGATTATGCCCCACGCCGCGCGCATAGTTGGATACCCGGTTTTTGAGGTTGCGCGCCTTGCCGACATAAAGGCAATCCCCCTTGTCATCGAACATGCGATAAACCCCCGGCTTCGAGGGAAGCCGGGTGACAAAATCGCGAATGAGATCAGCGCCAACAAGGGGCGACGAGTCGGACATGAGCCCTATTTAGTCACTACGGGGCAAATTATCCACGTACCCGCTCAATCTCAACTCCCACACTGCGGGCGTTGGGAATAATGTCTGGCTTTTCGATGCGCACGCGTGCCGCCACCACGCGCTTGTCTTTCAGGCAGGCATCGGCGAATTTCTCGGCCAGGGTTTCCACCAGATTGACATGGCCATCAGCCACAATGGCCTCGCATTTTTTCACGATGATTTCATAGGACACCACATGGCTGATGTCATCCGGTAGCGGGCCGGTGCTGCCCTCCTGCACCGAAAGATCAATGTTCACCACGATGCGCTGCGGCTTTATTTTTTCAGCATCATGAATGCCGATAAGCGCCAAAAGCGTGAGATCGCGCACGAACACGTGGCGGATCTGGGCATCGGCACTGGCCACATGATGGCTGATTTTGGATCCAGCACTCATTCTTTCACCTCAACAACATCAACCGTGCGCCACAGCAAATGCTGGCCGCCGTCAAGGGCAATCATTTGCCCGGTCATCGACGGCATGGACAGTATGAATTTTGCTGCTGCAGCAATTTCCGCTGGCGACGTTCCACGCTCCAGCAGCGTCAGGCTTTCCTGTTTTGCAAAGTCTGCAGGGCTTTGCCGCGACGACGGCAAGGCCGGCCCCGGGCCAATGGCATTGACCCGGATGCGCGGCGCCAGCGCCTGTGCCATGGTTTGCGTCGCCGTCCACAGCGCCGATTTCGAAATCGTATAGGAGAAAAATTGCGGGTTGAGCTTCCAGACGCGCTCATCAATGATGTTGATGATATTGCCATCGGCACCTGCGGGCAAGGCGCGCGCGAAGGCTTGGGCCAGCATGACAGGTGCACGCAGATTGATATTGAGATGGCGCTCCCAGCTTTCGGCAGTGATGCTGCCAAGTTCATCAACCTCATAAATTGACGCGTTGTTGATCAGCACATCGAGTGGGCCGAGAGCTGCTTTCGCCCGCGCAATGAGATCATCGCCAATTCCGGCATCCGAAAGATTGCCCGGCAGCACGACGGCTTTGCGGCCCATGGCCTTGATCTGGGCCCCAACTTCTTCGGCTTCGGCGCGCGAGGAATTGTAGTGAAT
>JAYTIG010000176.1:0-1995 GCA_043731995.1 Hyphomicrobiales bacterium | reverse complement strand
TGCCGGATGTTAGGCTTGTCGGGGTCCAATGACCAGCAGGTGAATTCTGGCACCTTGGCGTCAATTTTCTGGCGCTTCGCTGGCCAATGGCTGAATGCTAAACGGGCAGTTGCTGAACGGAGCCTACATGTCAAAATCCCTGCCATCACGTGCCGACGTCGTCATCATTGGTGGCGGCATCGTCGGCTGCTCCATTGCCTATCACTTAACGAAAATCGGAATCACCAATGTGGTTGTGCTGGAGCGCAAGCAACTCACCTCAGGCACCACCTGGCATGCCGCCGGCCTGGTTGGGCAGCTTCGTGCCTCACGCAACCTCACAGAGCTGGCGAAATACACAACCGGGCTATTCGAAGGGCTTGAACGGGAAACGGGCCAGGCCACGGGATTCAAACAGAATGGCTCCATTTCACTGGCGCTGTCTGAGGGCCGTATGGAAGAACTGCTGCGCGGGGCTTCCATGGCCAAGAATTTCGGGCTCGAGGTGCAGGCACTTTCGCTGGGCGATATCAAGGCGCGCATTCCGCATTACAATCTTGAGGGTGTGAAGAGTGGTGTATTCTTGCCCAAGGATGGGCAGGTCAACCCCATTGATGTGACGCAAGCGCTGGCTTCCGGCGCGCGGTCTCGTGGGGCCAAAATTTTTGAGAACACTAAAGTCACTCGCATTCTGACGGATGCTGGCAAAGCCACAGGTGTAGAAACTGCCGATGGTACGATCATGGCCGACAGGGTTGTACTGGCCACGGGCATGTGGAGCCGCCACTTGGGCAAATCCATCGGCGTGAACATTCCGCTGCATGCCTGCGAGCATTTCTACATTGTGTCAGAACCCATCGCGGATTTGCCGCGCAACATGCCTGTGGTGCGCGTGCCGGATGAATGCGCCTATTACAAGGAAGACGCCGGCAAACTGATGGTGGGCGCGTTCGAGCCCAAGGCCAAGGCTTGGCCCGCAATTGGGGGCGGCGTCGGGATTGATGAAGAACATGCTTTTGTAACCCTGCCCGAAGACATGGATCATTTTGAGCCCATTCTGGCCAGCGCCATCAACCGGGTACCATTGTTGGAAACGGCGGGCATTCAACTTTTCTTCAATGGGCCGGAGAGCTTCACACCCGATGTGCGCTATTATCTGGGCGAGGCGCCGGAGGTGAATAACTTGTTTATGGCCACGGGCTTCAATTCCATTGGCATTCAATCCTCTGGGGGTGCGGGGCTCGTGCTGGCTGAATGGATCAAGAACGGCCACCCGCCAATGGATGTGAATGGCATGGACATCCGCCGCATTCATCCGTTCCAATCCAATTCGAATTATATTCGCGAGCGTGTGAGTGAAAGCCTTGGCCTGCTCTATGCAATGCATTGGCCTTACCGACAGGCAGAAACCTCGCGCGGTGTGCGGCGTTCGCCATTCTATCCGTACACTGACAAACTGGGCGCGGTATTTGGTGAAGTGAATGGTTGGGAACGGCCCAATTGGTATGCCCTGCCCGGCATGAAGCGGGAATATGAGTATTCATATGGAAGGCAGAACTGGTTTCCATCAGCGCAGGCAGAGGCGGATGCACTGAAGAATGATGTCGTATTCTTCGATCAGTCTTCCTTCGCCAAATTTGAAGTGAAGGGCCGCGATTCCTGCAAGGTGCTGAACCACATTTCCTGCAATAATGTGGATGTTGCCCCGGGCCGCATTGTTTACACGCAGTGGCTGAATGAACGCGGCGGCATTGAGGCGGATCTCACCATCACAAGGTTGGCAGAAGATCGATTTCTGGTGGTCACGGGTGCAGTTCCGCAAACGCGGGATTTGGCCTGGCTCGGCCGCCACATTCCATCAGACGCCCATTGCGTCGCCGTGGATGTCACTTCCGGCCTGCCCATGCTTTCAATCATGGGGCCAAAGTCACGCGCGCTGCTTGAGAAGCTATCTGGTGCAGATTTGTCGAATGCCACATTCCCCTTTGGCACATCGCAAGAAATTGAAATTGGATT
>JAYTIG010000175.1:0-5426 GCA_043731995.1 Hyphomicrobiales bacterium | reverse complement strand
ACATGCTGCTCGATGTGACCAAGCAGATCGAAGGCCACACCATCTGTGCGCTGGGCGATGCTGCGGCCTGGCCCATTCAGGGCCTCATCACCCATTTCCGCCCCGTCATCGAGGCGCGCATTGACCAATATACCTATCGTTCAACCAAGGATGGCGCGGTGCGCCCATCTGAAATTCAACAAGCCGCAGAATAGAAGGAGCGACGTTATGAATGAATATTCTGAACTGCCCTTTATGAGTACCAAAGATATGCAAGGCATGCCGCCTTTCATGGCCATGGCTATGTGGCCCTGGATGATGGCGGGCTTCATGATGGCCAATGCCATGAGTTTCTGGACGTTGGCCGCGCGTGGCAACATGGGCAACGACTGGGCCTTGGCGGATAGCTTGGACAACACCGAAGATGCGCCCGCCGAGGAATTGCTGCCGCATGAACACCTCACGCCGCAAAAGTTCAAGGGCAAGCACTGACCCATGCACCTCGCTGAACTCAACATTGGCAAGTTCAAATATCCAACGTCTGACCCGCGCATGGCAGGCTTCATGGATAATTTGGACCGTGTGAATGCCTTGGCCGAGCGCAGCGAGGGCTTTGTCTGGCGCCTGAAGGGTGACAATAACAACGCCACGGATTTTCGCGTTGGTGATGACATGGCCGTGAACCTGTCTGTCTGGGTCGACGCGAAAAGCCTTGAGAACTATGTTTTCAACACTGTTCATGTGCAGTTCTACCGCAACAGGGAAAAGTGGTTCGGCCTGATGGAAAAACCACACATGGTTTTCTGGAGCGTGGCCGAGGGCCACCAGCCCACGCTCGATGAAGCTTGGGCACGCCTGCAGGATTTTGAGAAAAACGGCCCCTCTGAACGTGCGTTTGGCTGGGCCGAAGTGATGGATGTGGAGCGCATGCGCTCCTTGAGGTGTGCCTGAGAGATGATGCTGAAGATGGTTTGCAGCATTCGAAAACAATTTCCCTCCCCCTTGTGGGGAGGGATTAAGGGTGGGGGTCGCGCTGGCCTTAACCACCTTTGTTTCAAAACAGTGGTTGAACGCCACTCGACCCCCACCCCAGCCCTCCCCACAAGGGGGAGGGTGAATGGATTGAGATAAGATGCCGAAACTGAAGATAGACGGTCAGGAAATCGAAGTCGAAAGCGGCACCACGCTGTTGCAGGCCTGTGAATTGGCCGGCAAGGAAGTGCCGCGCTTCTGCTATCATGAGCGCCTGTCTGTGGCCGGCAACTGCCGCATGTGCCTTGTCGAAGTGAAAGGCGGACCGCCCAAGCCGCAAGCATCTTGCGCGCTTTCGGTGAACGATCTGCGTCCCGGCCCCAATGGCGAGCCGCCGGAAGTGTTCACCAACTCACCCATGGTGAAAAAGGCCCGCGAAGGCGTGATGGAATTCTTGCTCATCAACCACCCGCTGGATTGCCCGATTTGCGACCAGGGCGGCGAATGTGACTTGCAGGACCAGGCCATGGCTTATGGCATGGATCACAACCGCTATGCCGAAAACAAGCGCGCGGTTGAAGACAAGAACCTTGGCCCGCTGGTGAAAACCGAGATGACGCGCTGCATCCAATGCACGCGCTGTGTGCGCTTCACCACAGAAGTGGCGGGCGTTGAAGAAATGGGCGCCACAGGTCGTGGCGAAGACATGGAAATCACCACCTATTTGGGAAAGGCGATTTCCTCGGAACTGCAAGGCAATATCATTGATCTCTGCCCAGTGGGCGCACTCACCTCCAAGCCCTATGAATTCAAGGCCCGGCCTTGGGAGCTGCGCAAAACAGATACCATTGATGTGATGGATGCTGTGGGTTCCAACATTCGCGTGGACGCGCGTGGCCGTGAAGTGATGCGCATTCTGCCGCGCACCCATGAAGATGTGAATGAAGAATGGATTTCAGACAAGACGCGTTTTGTTTGGGATGGATTGCGCACACAACGCTTGGATCAAGCCTTCGTGCGCGATCTCGGCAAACTGCGCCCAGCCACTTGGGATGAAGCGCTGACCCGCGCTGGCGCAAAGCTGAAAGCAGCAGCACCCGAGCGTGTGGGCATTCTGCTGGGCGATCTTGTCGCCGCCGAAGAAGCCTTCGCGCTGAAAGAACTCGCCCTCAAGATGGGCATTGCCAATATCGATTGCCGCCAGGATGGTTCGCCCTTGGGCGAGCATGGGGGCAGGGCAGGCTATCTCTTCAATTCCTCAATCGCTGGCATTGAAGAAGCCGACGCCATCATGCTGCTGGGCTGCAACCCGCGCCTTGAAGCGCCCGTGCTCAATGCCCGCATCCGCAAGCGCCTGAACAAGGGCGGCTGCATTATTGGCGTGATCGGCGAACAGGCGGATCTCACATATAACTACACCTACCTCGGCGCTGGCCCGGATAGCCTGGCAGATTTTGCCAAGCACGGCCCTGCCAAGGCGCAGAAGCCTCTGTTCATCATCGGCCAGGGCCTGTTGGCGCGGCCTGATGGCGCGGCAGCACTTGCGGCCTGTTATGAGGCCGCGATGAATATCGGCGTCATCAAGGATGGCTGGAACGGCTTCAACATTCTTCACACCGCTGCAGGGCGCGTGGGTGCGCTGGATGTTTGCGCGCTGCCTGGCGAGGGCGGCAAATCCACCCGTGCCATGCTGAACAGCGAGCTTGATGTGGCGCTGCTCGCAGGCGCTGACGAAATCGATATGGCCAAGCTCGGCAAGGCCTTCGTGATTTACATCGGCAGCCATGGCGATGCTGGTGCAGCGCGTGCCGATGTGGTTCTGCCGGGTGCGGCTTACACAGAAAAGTCCGCCACCTATGTGAACACTGAAGGCCGCGCGCAGACGGCCAATCGCGCCGCCTTCCCGCCGGGTGATGCGCGCGACGATTGGGCGATCATCGTGAGCCTTGCAAAGGCAGCAGGTGTTGATCTCGGTTTCGCCAATATGGGAGAGTTGCGCGCTGCCATGTATAAAGTGGCTCCGCATTTGGCCGCCATCGGCCAAGTCGCAAAGGCTGATGCCGCAGCACTGGCCGAATTGAGCCAAAGTGCTGGCAAGCTGGGCAAAGAGCCCTTCGTGTCGCCTATCAAGGATTTCTATTTCACCAACCCCATTGCCCGGGCGTCGCGCATCATGGCCGAATGTTCCGCGCTGAAAAATGGGCAAGGCCTGAAGGCGGCGGAGTAAGTCATGGCTGAACTGCTTTGGGCACTTTTTCTGATTGTTCTGGAAAGCCTTGGCCTTCTGGTGGGCGTGTTGATCGTTGTGGCCTATCTCATTTTGATGGACCGCAAAGTCTGGGCTGCCGTGATGATGCGCCGCGGCCCCAATGTCGTCGGCCCTTGGGGTCTGCTGCAAAGCTTTGCCGACTTGCTGAAATTCGTCTTCAAGGAACAAATCATTCCAGACGGTGCCAACAAAGGCGTGTTCCTCATCGCCCCACTGGTCACTTCCGTTCTGGCACTTTCCGCCTGGGCCGTGGTGCCCATCGCAGAGGGCTGGAACATTGCCAATATCAATGTGGGCGTGTTGTTCCTCTTCGCGCTCTCATCGCTGGGTGTTTACGGCGTGATCATGGGTGGCTGGGCTTCGAATTCGAAATATCCCTTCCTCTCTGCTTTGCGCTCTGCCGCACAGATGGTGTCTTACGAAGTTTCCATCGGTTTTGTGATTGTCACTGTTCTCCTCTGCGCTGGTTCGCTGAACCTTACCGACATTGTTCACGCCCAGCATTATGGCTTGGGCACCAAGATCGGCCTTCCCTCCTCCTTTCTCGATTGGTCTTGGCTGCCGCTTTTCCCGATGTTTGTGATCTTCTTCATTTCGGCACTGGCCGAAACCAACCGCCCGCCCTTCGATCTGGTGGAAGCGGAATCCGAGCTCGTCGCCGGCTTCATGGTGGAATATTCGGCCACCGGCTATCTGCTGTTCATGCTGGGTGAATATGTGGCCATCAGCACCATGTGCGCGATGACGACCACGATGTTCCTCGGCGGCTGGGCGCCAATCATTAATATCGCGCCCTTCACTTGGATCCCGGGTGTCTTCTGGTTCTTGGGCAAAGTGCTTTTCGTCTTCTTCGGCTTCGCGATGGTGAAAACCATTGTGCCGCGCTACCGCTATGACCAATTGATGCGCCTGGGCTGGAAAGTGTTTCTGCCAATATCGCTCGCCTGGGTGGCCATCACCGCAGGTGTTCTCGTAACAATGGGATGGTTGCCATCATGAGCATGTCTCTCACCGGCGCTGGCCGCCAACTTTTCTTGAAGGAATTCGTCCAGGCCTTCTTTCTGGCCATGCGCTATTTCTTTGCGCCAAAAGTCACGCTGAACTATCCGCATGAAAAGGGCATCCTCAGCCCACGCTTCCGGGGCGAACACGCCTTGCGCCGTTATCCCAATGGCGAAGAGCGCTGCATTGCCTGCAAGCTCTGCGAAGCGATTTGCCCCGCGCAGGCCATCACCATTGAGGCGGGCCCGCGCCGCAATGATGGCACCAGGCGAACCACGCGCTATGACATCGACATGACCAAATGCATCTATTGCGGTTTCTGCCAGGAAGCCTGCCCCGTGGATGCCATTGTGGAAGGCCCGAATTTTGAATTTGCCGCCGAGTCCCGCGAAGAGCTGATGTTCAACAAGGATAAGCTGTTGGACAATGGCGACCGTTGGGAACGCGAAATCGCCCGCAACCTTGCGCTAGACGCGCCTTACAGGTGAGACAGCCATGATCGCGACAGTCTTTTTCTTCTATCTCTTCTCGCTGCTGGCCATCGCCTCGGCGCTGCTGGTGATCACCGCGAAGAACCCGGTTCACTCGGTACTTTTTCTCATTCTCTGCTTCTTCAATGCAGCGGGCCTTTTCATCCTCATGGGCGCTGAATTTCTGGCGATGATCCTGGTCGTTGTCTATGTCGGCGCGGTGGCGGTGCTCTTCCTTTTCGTGGTGATGATGCTCGATGTGGATTTCACCGAACTCCGCTCCGGCATGTTGAACTATCTGCCGGTGGGTGGCGTGATCGGCCTTATCCTGCTGGCTGAACTGGTGCTGCTTTTCACCACCTGGAATGTCCCGGTGGATTTGAAGGCCCAGTCCGCAAACCCGGAAGGCATCTCCAACACCAAGGCCCTGGGTGAAGTGATCTACACGCAATATGTGTTCTTCTTCCAGACGGCGGGTGTCATCCTGCTGGTCGCCATGATCGGTGCCATTGTCCTAACCTTGCATCACCGGACTGGCATCAAGCGCCAGGTGGTTGCAGACCAGGTGGCGCGTGGCCCAGCCACGGCTGTTGAAATCAAGAAAGTTCAATCGGGGCAGGGCATCTGATGATTGGTCTCACACATTATCTCACCGTGGCCGCCATTCTGTTCACCATTGGCATTTTCGGCATTTTCCTCAACCGCAAGAACGTCATCATCATCATGATGTCGAT
>JAYTIG010000174.1:0-2001 GCA_043731995.1 Hyphomicrobiales bacterium | reverse complement strand
CGGCGAATTGTGCGGCCGCGAGCAGTTGCAGCGCTGGTATCAAGATTATCGTTCTGGCCAAGCAGAACGGCTTGATCTCATGAAGATGGAGCTTAATGCCCTATTCCGCCGGCTTTCACTTGAAACGCCAAACTACTTGCGTCCACCCTGGCTCGCCAAGAAAGCGGCGCACAATCTTTCCTCCTCACATATCCGTCATGTGGTGGCGATGGTGCAGCATATTCTTGAAAATATTGCAGAGCCCTTGCGCAATGAAGATGTGACGGCCACCACTGGCCTTCACCCGAATTATGCGCTGGGCATCTTTTCCAAGGTCATGAACATCCCGCTCAAACAATTCATTTTGCGCATGCGTCTGCTGCGGGCGCGTGGCCTGTTGTTGGAAAGCGATCTCGCGATTTCAAAGGTTGCAGAAGAGAGTGGTTTTGGCTCAACCAGCCAGTTCTATGCGCATTTTTCATCTGCTTTTGCCATTTCGCCCAGCAAGTTGCGTGAAAAGTACCTGAACGCATGAAATCCATCAGGGCCATTTCAGGTGCCATGTGAAATACCTGGCCCTGAAAGATTCACCTCTCTGTCAGTTGACCATTTGGTGGCAACCAGCAGATGATGGACAAATGAATCATCCTGGCTACGGGTTTGAAGCACATGACCGCTGAACCCATCATCAATCTCTCCCCCAAAGGCTGGGACGAGGTGAAAACCACCACTTGTTACATGTGTGCTTGCCGCTGTGGCATCCGGGTGCATTTGAAGGATGGCAAGGTTGTCTATATCGATGGCAACAAGGATCATCCGGTCAACAAGGGTATCATCTGCGGCAAGGGTGCAAGCGGCATCAAGCAGCACTACTCGCCAGCGCGGTTGTCGAAACCGCTGCTGCGGGTTGGCGATCGTGGCGCTGGCGAATTCAAGGAGATTGAGTGGGAAGAGGCGCTGGCGACGGCCACACAGTGGCTGTCGCAAGTGCGCGGCACCGATCCCAAGAAGCTCGCCTTCTTCACGGGCCGTGACCAGAGCCAGGGATTGACCGGTTGGTGGGCTTCGCAATTCGGAACTCCCAACTATGCGGCCCACGGCGGATTCTGTTCAGTGAATATGGCGGCGGCAGGCCTCTATACCTATGGTGGGGCCTTCTGGGAATTTGGCGAGCCAGATTGGAAGCACACGAAATATTTCCTGTTATTTGGCGTAGCGGAGGATCATGGCTCCAACCCCATTAAAGCGGGCTTGGGTAAGCTGAAGGCGCGCGGTGCCAAGATTGTGTCGATCAATCCGGTGAAGACGGGTTATTCCGCCATCGCCGATGAGTGGATTGGCATCGCGCCGGGCACTGACGGCTTGTTTGTGGGCGCGTTGATCCATTGCCTGTTGGCGGCACAAAAGATCGATGGCGAATATTTGAGCCGCTATACCAATGCACCTTGGCTGGTGATTGAGAACAAGGGCGGGGCCGATGATGGCCTGATCCTGCGCAATGGGGCTGGAACAGCACTTGTGTGGGATGCCTCGGCGGGCGGCACCAAGGTGGCGGGCACCTTCGGCACCAATCCTTCCTTGCTGGGGCGTTTCACACTGGCTGATGGCCGCAAGGTGGTGACCAGTTTCACCCTGATTGCCGAACGCTTTGCGGGCGAAGACTATGCGCCCGAAGCAGTGGCGCAGAGATGCGGAGTTCCGGCCGAGACCACACGGCGCATCGCGGCCGAGCTGGCCCATACGGCGTTCAACGAGACCGTTGAACTGGACATTCCATGGACGGATTATCTTGGCCGCCGCCATGACAAAACCATTGGCCGGCCGGTTTCCATGCATGCCATGCGCGGCATCTCGGCCCATTCCAACGGCTTCCATACCTGCCGCACCATCCACATCCTGCAGATCATGCTGGGCACCATCGATGTGCCCGGCGGTTCGCGCTACAAACCACCCTTTCCCAAGGCCATCCCACCCAATGTCAAACCTGCCGGCAAGCTGGGGCAGGTAAAGCCCAACACGCCG
>JAYTIG010000173.1:0-2002 GCA_043731995.1 Hyphomicrobiales bacterium | reverse complement strand
AGCGAACCCCCGGCCAGGAATTTGGCCATTTCACACCTAAGGGAGTCATCATCTATGAAGAAACTCGTTCTCTCAGGAATTGCGTTCAGCTTTGCTGCAGCGCTTTCCGCTTCGTCGGCTTTGGCCGACATCACTGTTGCAACCGCAGGCCCCATCACAGGCCAGCTCGCTGCGCTGGGTGAACAATACAAGCAAGGCGCCACCATGGCGGTGAATGACATCAACGCCGCAGGCGGCGTCAATGGCCAGAAGCTGTCACTGGAAATCGGCGATGACGCTTGCGATCCAAAGCAAGCTGTGGCTGTTGCCAACCAGCTCGCTTCCAAGAAGGTTCAGTTCGTTGCTGGCCATCTGTGCTCGGGTTCTTCGATTCCGGCTTCCAAGGTTTATGAAGAAGAAGGCATCTTGCAGATCTCGCCTGCTTCCACGAACCCCAAGTTCACCGATGAAGGTGGCTGGAATGTGGCCCGCGTTTGCGGCCGTGACGACGCCCAAGGCCTGGTTGCTGGCACCTATCTCGCCAAGCACTATGCCGGCAAGAAAGTTGCCATCGTTGACGACAAGTCGGCCTACGGCAAGGGTCTGGCAGATGCCACCAATGCTGCAATGACGGCTGCCGGCCTCAAACCTGCGATCACTGAATCGATCAACCCCGGCGAAAAGGATTATTCCGCTCTCGTCTCCAAGCTGAAGGACGGTGGCGTGGATGCCATCTATTTCGGTGGCTATCACCCGGAAGGCGCGCTCATCCTGAAGCAAATGCGTGAGCAGGGCTCCAAGGCCCAGATGCTCTCTGGCGACTCCATGAACAACGTTGAGTTCTGGACGATCGCTGGCGCCGCTGCTGATGGCATGATCTTCACCTTCGCCCCAGAACCACGCACCAACCCCGCCGCCAAGGACGTTGTCGCCAAGTTCAAGGCTGCTGGTTATGATCCAGAAGGCTATACACTTTACACCTACGCCGCCTTCCAGATGTACAAAGCCGCTGCTGAAGCCACCAAGTCCACCGATCCCAAGACGCTGGCTGGCTGGCTCCGTGCCGGCAACAACACGGTCAAGACCGTGCTGGGCGATTTGACGCTGGACAAGAAGGGCGACCTCGTTGGCGCCAAGTATGTCTGGTATGTCTTCCATGACGGCAAGTACACGGAAGATGACTCGATCCAATAAGATCGATTCAGCTTCAAGCTGAACTCACGCCCCGCAGTGCCGCAAGGTGCTGCGGGGTTTTTGTTTGGGCGTAGGTGGTTGCGGACGGGTTCCCAGAGAAAAGTGATTCCACACGGAATCAAATCTACGTTTCCCTCCCCCTTGTGGGGAGGGAGAAGTATTGGTTCCACCTAAAATCACTACGCTCTAAAGCAGCAGTTGCAGCAACAGGATAGCACCGGGTGAAAGGCCCTTGTCACCACCTTTGCCTGGTTTCTTGGCCGGTGTCTTGTCTGGTGTTTTGGCCACCAGTTTGCCGCAACCCTGCATTTTGGCCGTGGTGGAAGCGCCGCAAAGTTTGCGGTGATCCTTGGCTATCGCCGCGCTTGGAATGGCAAAACCAAATGTGAAAGCGCAGCCCACAAGAACAGCCAGAATGGTTTTTGATACAGCAGGCATTTTCAACTCTCTTTCAAAAAAGAGTTCAGCAGCGCCCCCAACAGTTCTCTTGCGCCAGTATTCGGCGCGAGTCCAATTGATGGTGACCACAAGTTTGAATATTCAATGAAGGGTGCCGCAGCCACGGGTTTCGTCTCGGCCTTAGAAAATGGCAGCAAGTTGAGCATGCGCAAGTCGGTTTGAAGCCTGTCGTGCTTGTTGATTTTATTCCTTGACAAAGGACTAAATGTTCTATATCCGTCCCCGCAGTCTTTTTCACAGGAGGGGACTTTGTGCATAGAGTTCTCACATAGCGAAAAAGATGGCGGCGCCTGCGGGTGGGAGGCTTACTCTCTCTTCACTCCCGGGAGCTTCGGCGGTGGACCTTGGGCATTACGACCCAAGCGCCTTC
>JAYTIG010000172.1:0-5435 GCA_043731995.1 Hyphomicrobiales bacterium | reverse complement strand
GGGAGTGGCCATTTGAAATCCGCTGGCCGCGCTTCTTCAATTGGGTTCGGTGAAACACAAGGCTGAGCCAGCTGCCGTGGGGCAGCCAAGCCTGCGGCTTGGGCATGAGTTCAAGAACCCCGCACTTCTGCTTTCAGCCCTGACCCATGGCAGCCGGCACGATGCCAGTGACACATACCAGCGGCTTGAGTTTTTGGGCGACCGGGTGTTGAGCCTGGTCATTGCTGAGGCCTTGTTCCACCAATTCCCGGATGAGCATGAAGGCCCACTTGCTGCGCGCCTGAGCCTGCTGGTGCGGGCCGAAGCCTGTGCCCTGGTAGGTCAGGAACTAAAACTCGAAGATCATATCATCCTGGGCTCGGTTGAGCGGCGCAAAGGCGTGCAGCGCATGGCATCGGTTTTGGGCGATGTGGTAGAGGCTTTGATCGGGGCGCTTTTTCTGGATGGCGGCATGGATGTGGCCAAGAGCTTTATCCTTCGCAACTGGCAGGGCCTTTTGGCGCGCGATGTTTCCGAATTGAAGGATGCGAAAACCTTTGTGCAGGAGTGGGCGCTGGCGCGGGCATTTCCGCTGCCACATTATGAGGTTCAAAACCGCGAAGGGCCGCAGCATGCCCCGGTTTTCACCACCTCCTTGCAGGTTGGATCGCTGCCGCCGAGCCAAGGCACAGGTTCCTCGAAGCAACTGGCGGAAATGGATGCCGCCCGCGCGTTTATCATCCGGGAAGGCTTGCGCTGAATGAACGAAACTCTCAACACCCGCTGTGGCTTTGCCGCCATCATTGGCGCGCCAAATGCGGGGAAATCCACACTGGTGAACCGTCTGGTGGGCGCAAAAATCTCCATTGTGTCCCACAAGGTGCAAACCACGCGGGCGCGCATCCGGGCCATCTACATGAATGGTTCTTCGCAGGTTGTGCTGGTGGATACGCCCGGCATTTTCAAACCCAGGCGCAGGCTGGATGAAGCCATGGTGGGCAATGCCTGGGGCGGGGCTTCTGAGGCTGATGCTGTTGTGTTGCTGGTGGACGCGCGGCGCGGGGCCGATGATGAAGTGAAAGCCATCATTGAAAATTTCAAAGGGCAAAATCTCAAAGCGATCTTGGTGATCAACAAGATTGACCTGTTGCCCGCCGAAAAGCTCTTGCCCATCTCTCAGGAAATTAACGCGCTTTATAACTTCAGTGAAACGTTCATGGTGAGCGCCGTTACAGGTTCTGGCGTGGATAAACTGGGCGAGCGCTTGGCCGCCTTTATGCCAGTGAGCAACTGGCTTTATCCGGAAGATCAGACGGCCGATGTTCACTTGCGCTTTATCGCCTCGGAGATCACGCGCGAGAAGATTTATGAGCGGCTGCATGACGAGCTGCCCTATGCCTCCACGGTGGAAACCGAGGCTTGGGAAGAGCGCAAGGATGGCTCTGTCAAAATCAACCAGATGATCTTTGTGGCCCGTGACAGTCAGAAGGCCATTGTGCTGGGCAAGCAGGGCGCCCAAATCAAGTTGCTGGGCCAGTTGGCGCGTGCTGAAATGGAAGAATCATTCGGGCGTAAAGTGCACCTTTTCCTTTTCGTAAAAGTGCGCGAGAATTGGGCGGAAGACCCTGAGCGTCTGCGGATGATGGGCTTGGAGCTTTAGGCAAAGCACATGGAATGGCGTGATGAGGGGGTTGTGGTTTCTGTCCGCGCCCATGGCGAGACATCAGCCATTGCCGAAATCCTGACTGCGGATCATGGCCGCTGGATGGGCATGGTGAAGGGCGGGCGCTCACGCCAGCAACGCCCTGTGCTGCAGCCGGGCAACCTCGTCATGGTCACATGGCGCGCGCGGCTTGAAGATCACCTTGGCCTGTTTCAGCTTGAGCCCCTGAGCCTGAAGGCGGGTTTCATTCTGTCTCATCCATTGAAATTGGCAGGCCTTTCAACACTCATGGCGTTGGCGCAAATGCTGCCTGAGCGTGAACCGCACCAAAAGCTCTATCACGCGGCCCACGTAGTGCTGGCTGGAATGGAAGATGATTCCGTTTGGCCGGCCTTGCTGGTGCGCTGGGAAATGGGCTTGCTGGACGAGCTTGGCTTCGGGCTTGACCTTTCGCGCTGTGCCTCTACAGGGCAGGCGGATGATCTGGCCTATGTCTCACCCAAGTCAGGCCGCGCTGTTTCGCGCGAAGCTGGCAAGCCTTATCATGAAAAGCTGTTCCAACTTCCGGCCTTTCTCAATGGTGGAGAAAGCGGAACGGCGGAAGATGTCATCGAGGGTTTCAAACTCACCGGCTTTTTCCTGGAGCGGCATGTATTTGGCCCACGACAAGTGGCCATGCCTGCTGCACGCGATTGGCTGTGCGAAGGTTTGAGGGAACGAGAAGCAGCATGATAGGCAGGCTCAATCATGTGGCTTTGGTGGTGCCCAATCTTGATGTGGCCGTGGCGGCCTATCGCAAACAGTTGGGCGCAATTGTCTCACCGCATCTGGCCTTGCCGGAGCATGGCGTGACGGTGGCCTTTGTTGAAGTATCCAACACCAAGATTGAACTCATGGAACCTTTGGGCGAAGCTTCCACTATCCGGGCCTTCCTTGAAAAGAACCCATCCGGTGGCATGCATCATCTCTGCTATGAGGTGGATAACATCCTTGCCATGCGTGACAAGTTGCAAGCTGAGGGTGCCCGCGTGTTGGGTGATGGCAATCCGAAGATCGGCGCCCATGGCAAGACCGTGCTGTTTCTCCACCCCAAAGATTTTTTCGGTACATTGATTGAGTTGGAGCAGGCATGAGAATTCAAAGCATGATCGCGGTTTATTTTGTGATCTGGTGGATCACGCTGTTTGCCGTTTTGCCTTTTGGCGTGAAAAATTCCGCGGAAGAGGGCGTGATTGTGGAGGAGGGCAACGAGCCCGGTGCCCCCGTGCGTGCCATGCTGGTGCGCAAAGCTGCCATCAACACTGTGGTGGCAGCCATCGCGTTTGCGGGTGTCTATTGGGGTTACACGCACGGGGTGTTCGGCTAAGCCAATCTGGAGCATCGAGCGAACAAGTGGAAACACTTGTGAGCGAAGAGATGCGACCCATCAAATAACCAGAGCGCGCGGGCGAGCGGATGCGAGCATCCGCCGCTCTGGTGTTGGCTTATTCCACTATCACGTGCCAGACGCCGCCCATGCCATCACCAACCTTGTCGCCCTTTTTGGCATCTTTGGCGAAGAAATAGAGCGGCTTGCCATCATAGGCCCATTGCAATGTGCCATCGGTGCGCTTGACCATGGTCCAGTCCTTCTTCACGGCATCGCCTTCCTTGGCGGCATAGGCCGGCCACATGGCGGCGCAGTCTTTGTAGCAAGTTGGCGTGCCACCCGTATCTTTATCAAAGACGTAAAGCGTCATGCCATTTTCGGCGGCGAGCATTTCTGCTGCATGAACCGAACCCGCAACCAGCGTGGTTGCGGCAAGGGCCAGTATCATCTTGCTGAATTTCAGGGTCATGTGATCAACTCCTCAATTGTAATGAAGGTTGCCTGCGGCGGTTGCACGCAGGAAAGAGGCTTGAGCCTCTTCTCTAATTACGCCCTTAGGTGGGCAATGTTCCCGCCTTCCACAAATTTAATCGTGCCGCCAGAATGCCTCCTCGATTATCAGTGCAAGTTAATGCGTTGATTTCAAATGGCATTGAACAATAAGTGTTACGATTACTTCGCCCGCTTGTTCTCAATATCCGGCGCTTGTGGGAAGCGGCTTTGGAGATCGCGCTCTGTCACACTCATGTGGTTGCGGGTATATTGCTCTGAGGCGTCACGCAAGGGCTGGAAATCCCAGGGGAAATGATGGCCCTGTTTCATGGCCTCGAACATCATCAGGCGCGATTGCTGGCTTTGCAGCACCTGCTCATGAATGCGCGGGATATCAAATTTTGCTTCAACTTCGGAGCGGAATTTTTTGCCCAATGGATGGGTCGATGCAAGATTGTGCAACTCGTTCGGATCATCAACCAGATTGAAAAGTTGATCGGGATCGGTAGGCGCGTGGATGAATTTCCATGGGCCGCGGCGCAGCATATACATGGGCGAAATGGTGCCTTCAGCAAGATATTCACCCCAAGCCGTGGCATCCGGGTTTTCCTTTGCGCCATGCAGCAAGGGCAAGAGCGAACGGCCATCTACGGGCCGTGCGAGTTTTTCGGCGCCGCCGATGGCTGAAAGTGTGGGCATGATATCGGCCAGTGAAACAGGCTCGGCCACGCGGCGTGGCTTCACGCTCTTGGGGTGCCAGATGATCAGCGGCACATGGGCCGAAGGTTCGAGATAACTCATCTTGTACCACAGCCCGCGCTCACCGCGAAAATCGCCATGGTCTGAGGTGAAGACAATCACCGTGTTGTCTAACTGGCCAAGTGATTTCAGCGTGTCAATCAACTGGCCAATGAGATCATCCACATAAGAGATGTTGGCATAATAGCCATGGCGTGCCGCGCGGATGTCGGCCTCTGTCACCGTATAGTCACCCATGGCACTCACGTCATAAAGCCGCTGCGAATGGGCATCGAGATCGGCGCGCTTCATGTTCGGCACAGCGGGGAGATCGATCTCTTCGTCTTTGTACAAGTCCCAGAATTGTTTGCGCGCGGCATAGGGATCATGCGGGTGGGTGAAGCTCACCATCAGCGCGAAGGGCTTCTCGGGCGTGAAGCGCGCATAGTCAAAAAGTTTGCGCTTGGCCTGAAAGGCCACGTCATCATCATATTCAAGCTGGTTGGTGATTTCGGCGATGCCCGGTTGCAGCACCGAAGTCATATTATGATACCACCAATCAATGCGTTCCTGCTTCAGGCGCCAATCCGGCGTCCAGCCAAAATCGGCTGGATAGATATCGGTGGTGAGGCGCTCTTCAAGCCCGTGCAACTGGTCCGGCCCCACGAAATGCATTTTGCCAGACAGGCAGGTTTGATAGCCATGAAGCCGCAGGTGATGCGCCCAGGTGGGAATGGCGGAGGGGAACTCGGCGGCGTTGTCATAGACCCCGGTGCGTGAGGGCAATAGGCCGTTCATTACCGTGGCGCGGGCGGGCGAGCAGAGGGGCGAGGATGAATAACAATTCTCAAACACCACACCTTCTGCGGCCAGACGTGAGAGATTTGGCGTTTTCACGAGCTTGTGGCCATAGGCCCCCAGCGCTCCGGCGGCCAACTGATCAGCCATGATGAAGAGAATGTTGGGTTTTGCGTTTTCGGCCACTATATTCGCCCTATGAAAAAGCTGATCTTGGTGTTCATCCGGTTTTATCAGCTCACCCTATCTGCCTTGATCGGGCGGACATGCCGGTTTTTGCCGACTTGTTCGGATTATGCGACAGAAGCCATTGAAAAACACGGGGTGATTTGCGGTGGGCGGCTGGCCCTGCGGCGCATCAGCCGCTGCCACCCTTGGGGTGGGTCAGGTTTTGAC
>JAYTIG010000171.1:0-5440 GCA_043731995.1 Hyphomicrobiales bacterium | reverse complement strand
AATTTCAATTCGACAAAGCGGCGGCTTTGCCTGCCTGAGGCATCGGTCACATCGCGCAGCAGCCACAGCCGTGCGGTGGCGCCGGAAATGGTGTTCTGGCGTTCGTTTGCAACGCGGATCATCAGCGTGGGCTTGCCATTTTCAGGGCCGATCACGGCGTGGCGTGCAAACATGAAGCGCGCCGTGGGTCGCGAGAAGCGGGCGAAGATGAGGCCCGTGTAAACCGCAAGGAAGCTGAGGCCGGTGAAGATTTCAACAGTGGCCACGGCATGGCCCCAATGGGTTTGCGGGTGCATGTCGCCATAGCCCACGGTGGCCAAGGTCTCGAAAGAAAAATAAAGAAGCCAGATCAGGCCGTTGTCAGGGGTATTGGCAACTGGCTTGTCGCCCAGCGCGTAGAGGGCCGCAAAGAACAAGTTGAAGCAGAAGAATATGGCCGCCGCCGAAAGGAAGAACTGCGGCCAGGCCGCCGTCATCGCCCGGTGGTTGAGGTCGCGCCAGAAACTTTGCTGAAGCCCCTTGGTGAGAAGCGAGCGGTTATTGATGTTGACGCGGCGCGTGCGACTTTTGTCTTTAGCCATTTGTCCTACGGATTGACCAACAATGCATGTTTGTGCAGCTGCTCATAGAACGACCGCGCCTGATCGGCAATGAGTTGCAAATGATCGGGCAGGGTGGTTGAGCTTGCCTCGCGTTTTTGAAAACCTTCGGATTGCCACACCGCATTATACCAATGCGGCGCCCAGGCACCGTCGCAGGCCTTTGGGCCCTTGGGCCAGCGCAACATGGCTTCACGGAAGGGAATGCCAAGCCCATGGCAGAGATGTTGCAGGCTCTTGCGCGGATTTGCCAAGTGAACATCTGCGTCGACCACGGGCGGCGCGTGGCCCAGATGATCACACACCAGCTTGAAAATTTCCGCCTGCTCGACAAAGCCAATGGCGTGCAGCGAGACCTCATCATGCTTCCTGGCGTAAGAGGCCAGAACTTTTTCGGGGCTTCTGATCAGAAACGCATTTGTCAGTGAGCGGATGAATTTGCGATCAAACGCAGGCAGCATGTGATGCGTCATGTGCTTCTGGTAGAACACGGGCTTGGCTGCAGGCGCTGCACAAGCTGCTTCCACCTTGCGCCAATCCGTCTCGCAGGCTGCAAGAATTTCAGTGCGCATCGGATGGTTCAGGCCCGTCTCCTTGAGATAGGCGCCATAGAAGGGTTCATCCCAGGCCACGCAATCGGCGCGGTTGGCGAATGAATACATCATCGCGGAGGAGATGTTGCGTGGGCCAGACCAGATGGCGATGCTGATGTGGGCGGGAAGTTTCATTTTAAATGTCCTGTCGAATAGAAAAACCAGATGGCGGCCAGTGCGATAGCCACAGCCAACGCGCGGCGGATCATCGCGGCTAGTGGCGAATGCTCAAGCCAGCCCGCAATGCTGCCCGCCGCCAGGCCGATGCCAGCATGGATTGTGGTTGCGATAGTGACATAGATGGCCGTGAGCAATGCGATCTGGCGTTGCGGGTGGTCGGGGATAGTCAGAAACTGTGGCAGAATGGCTGCATAAAACAGATAGGCCTTGGGGTTGAGCGCGTTGGATACAAAACCTTGGCTGAAATATGCGCTATTGGGTTTGTCGGCAATTTTCTCTTCAGCTGCAGCATCAGTCCATGCGTCATAAGCCAAATAGAAGAGATAAAGTGTGCCAGCAATGCGCAAGGCCGTCAGCAGGCTGGGGAAATTGTCAAACAACACAGTGAGGCCGAGGCCCGCCACCAACCCTGCCAGCGCCAAGCCCAAGCCGATGCCTGCGACCGCGGATAAAGCCGCCGCACGTCCGCGTGTTGCGCCGAGCACAGCGAGCCAGGTCATGTTTGGGCCGGGGGTCAGTTCAATGATAGTTGCGGTTAAAACAAAGGCCCACATCAGAGCGAACGCGCCGCTTCCCGCGCTGCCAACGCCTTGTAGCCTTCTGAAAGCCGCCGCGTGATCTGGCCAGCGCCATTCCATGCATCGGTTGAAAGCGGGTGACGCACCGGCCGCCCATCAATCACGCGCACGGGTGTGACGCCCGCAAAGGTGCCGGTGACGAAAGCTTCATCCGCGCCATAGACATCATAAAGCGAGAACTGTTTCTCAAAAGCCGGAATGCCAAGATCGCGCGCCACACGCAGGATGGCAGCGCGGGTGATGCCGGGAATGCAATATTGGCCTGTGCTGGTCCAAACTTCGCCGCGCCGCACGATGAAGAAATGCGTGGAATTGCAGGTGGCCACAAACCCCAGAGGATCGAGCATCAGGGCTTCATCAGCCCCCGCATTTGCCGCCTGAATACAAGCAGTTATGCAATTGAGCTTAGAGTGTGAATTAAGTTTCTGGTCCTGCACGTCGGGTGCTCCGCGGCGCACGTTCACCGTGTGCAGCGAGAGGCCCTTTTCCATGTGGGCAGGCTTGGGCAGTTTGTACTCGGGGATGATCACGATGGTGGCCGCAGAGATGGTTACGCGCGGGTCCTGGTAAGGCGTGGATTTCACACCCCGCGTCACCATCAAGCGGATATGCGCGCCGTCTTCCATTTTGTTGGCTGCGATGCAGGCGAAGAGTTGCTTCACCAATGCATCAGGCGAAACGCCCACATCCATGAAGATTGCTTTGGCACCCTCATAAAGGCGCTCGATATGTTCACGCAAAAACGGCACACCGCCTTTCACCAGGCGCAGGCCTTCCCATACGCCATCACCCAGAATGAAACCGGAATCGAAAACTGAAACCATGGCCTTTTCCCGCGCGAAGAGCTGGCCATTGATTGAAATCAGGATGGATGCGTTGCGCGGGTCTTGCGCCACGTCATGAATGTTGGGGGCAGGGTTGTTCATGTGCCGATTATGAAGTGGAGCGGGGAAAGAGGGAAGGGGGCTTTGTCACTGGAGTTCAATGAATGAAACTGATCCGCACCAACTAGAGCTTCCCCATCAGCAAATCCGCGCAGCGATCACCCAACATCATGGCCGCAGCATTGGTGTTGCCGGCATTGATATTGGGCACGGCGGACATGTCGCACACACGCAATGCCTCCAGCCCGCGCACCCTCATCCTGGCATCCAGCACTGCCAGCGGATCGCCGTCGGCGCCCATGCGCGCGGTGCCAGCGGGGTGATAGTTGGTCTTGACGAAGCGCTTGCAATGGCTACGCATTGCATCATCTGAAAGATCACCGGGTTTGGGGAAGACAATGCGGGAAATGCGCTTGGCCAAGGGCTCTGCCGCAAAGGCCCGCAGGAAGAACCGCTGGCCCGCAATCATCTCAGCCATATCGGCCGGGTCTTTCAGCAAGTTGGGTGAAACACTTGGCATGGCCCCCGGATCAGATGACGCCAAACGCACCTGGCCGCGCGAGCGGGGCTTGACCAGAACCGTGGTGATGGTCATGCCAAAGTCATCTTTCATCTCGGTCTTGGCATCTCGGTCGAGATAAACGATGGGAACACAAAAGGCCTGAATTGTTGGCGGTGCGCTGGGGTCTGACGGATTTACAAATGCACCGGCTTCAACGCCTGCGGTCGTCACCGGGCCGGTGCCATAGAGTTTGAATTGCAGGCCATGGAGCATCATCCGCCAGCCATCGCCCTGCCTGAAATAGCCATAGGGGCCATTGGCCAGCGAGGTGATCGGAACTTCGGGATGATCAATGAGGTTCTGGCCCACGCCCGGCAAATCCAGATTGACCGTAATGCCGTGCCGCGCCAATTCTGCCGCCGGGCCAATGCCCGAAAGCATAAGGAGCTTGGGCGTTATCAACGCACCAGCAGAGACAATAACTTCCGCATTGGCGCGCACTTCATGCAGGCCTGTCTTGTCCTTGTAGACGACACCAACGGCCCGGTGATTTTCAATTACAATCTTCTGCACTTCGGCTTTGATGCGCACCACGAGGTTGGGGTTGTGTTCCTGCGGCGTGAGGAATGCATAGGCCGCCGAGCTTCGCTTGCCGTTGCGGTTGGTGAATTGGTAAAAGCCCACGCCGCGTTGCGCGGGTCCGTTGAAGTCCGGGTTGAAGGGTTCACCCAGCGCTTGCACGGCTTGCACAAACCAGCGCGAAAAATCATCGATATGGCCGGGATCAGAAACCAGCACAGGGCCCTCAGTGCCATGCAGCTCATTGTTCAGCCGGTTGTTGCCCTCCATGCGCCGGAAATGCGGCAACACATCACTCCAGCCCCAACCGATCTTGTCATTGTTGCCGCGCAGGATGGTGTTCCATTCGTCGTAATCGCTGGGGCGGCCGCGCATGTAAACTTGCGCATTCACCGATGATCCACCGCCCAGAACATTGCCCTGCGGAATGTCATGCACCCGCCCATCCAAATGGGCTTGCGGCTCGGTCTTATGATAGCGCATGAATTTCGAGCCGTTGATCAGCTTGAAGATGCCGGGGGGCATGTCCAGAAGCGGATGGTGGTTGGAATAGCCCGCCTCCAACAGCAAAACACGGGCCTTTCCTTCAGAGGCAAGACGCGCTGCCGCCACACAGCCGGCCGAGCCTCCGCCAATCACGATATAGTCAAAACTTTCGATCACCTGGCCCTCGAGAATTGTTGCTGCGCTAAAGAGTGATAGCGTGTTATTTCCAATGTTGCTCTTACAGCCGAAAGCCGCATCGCGCCATGCAAGCCATCAAATCCGTGAAGGTTCAGCTTTTCCACATTCCGCTCGCTGAAGTGCTGGTTGATGCCAAGCATGGGGATCACACATTTTTTGAGCTTATTACAGTCACCATTGGTTTGACAGATGGCCGAGAGGGCACGGGCTACACTTATACGGGTGGCAAAGGCGGCCATGCCATTGCGGCACTGGTGCAACATGATCTGGCCCCGCTGCTCATCGGCAAAGACGCGGGCGCCGTCGAAGATCTTTATGAGAAGATGCAATGGCATGTGCATTATGTGGCGCGCGGCGGCATTGCATCATTCGCAATTTCCGCCGTGGATATCGCCTTGTGGGATTTGCGCGGCAAGGCGCTGAACCAGCCGCTGTGGAAAATGGCCGGCGGTGCGGCGGACAGGTGCCGCGCCTATGCCGGCGGGATTGATCTTGCCTTTCAGCTGCCGAAATTGCTGAACAATGTGAAGGGCTATCTGGCCCAAGGCTTCAACGGCGTGAAGATCAAGATCGGCCAGCCCACGCTGGCCGAGGATGTGGCGCGCATCAAAGCGGTGCGCAACCTGATTGGCCCAGACTTGGCATTCGCCGTGGATGCAAACTATTCGATGAGCGTTGAACAGGCCATCGCAGCGGCGCGTGCCTTTGCGCCGTTTGATCTGCTGTGGTTTGAAGAGCCGACGATCCCTGATGACTACAAGGGCTATGCCCGCATCGCAGAAGCCATCGGCATTCCGCTGGCCATGGGTGAAAACCTGCACACCATTCATGAATTTGGCTA